>NZ_CAXAPN010000003.1:0-226003 GCF_963971015.1 Pseudomonas sp. RA_15y_Pfl2_54 | reverse complement strand
TGGTCAGGGTGGCGGTGTAGACGATTGAGCCGCCCTCAGCCACGGTACCGGTCGCTGACAGCGACAGGTTGGTGGTGTCGACGGTGTCAGTCACCGTGGTGCTGACTGGTGTTTTGTCGGCTACGAGATTTTCGTAGTTGCCGCCGGTTACGTCAGTGATCGAGTTGGTCAGCGGAGCCTGACCAACCAATGCGTCGTTAGGCGCGGTGGTGGTGACAGTACCGGTGGTTTTGCCGACTTCGATGGTGATGTTCTGGCCGTTGGCCAGAGTTACCACGACCGGCGAACCCGTGACCGGGGCGCCCACGGTCGCGGTGTAAGTGACGGTGCCACCTTCAGCAGCCGACTCGGTCGCGGTGAGTTTGACGGTGGTGGTGTCGATTGTATCGGTGACGTCGGTAACCGCCGGAACGGTGCTCGGGACCAGGTTCTCGAAGTTGCCACCGGTCGCGGTGGCAATGGTTGCTTCGACTTTGCCAGCGTCTTTATAGACGTCATCGGCTGGAGCCGGAACAGTGACGGTGCCCGTGGTTTTGCCGGCATCGATAGTGATGACGGCGCCGTTCGACAGAGTCACGGTGACTGGCGAGCCAGCAGCGTTGGTCAGGGTGGCGGTGTAGACGATTGAGCCGCCCTCGGCGACCGAGTCGGTCGCCGTCAGGTTCAGGTTGGTGGTATCGGTGGTGTCCGAAACCGAGGTATCGGCGGATTTGCCGTCGACGGCCAGTTTTTCGAAGTTGCCGCCAGTGGCACCGTCGATGGTTACGCTCAGGGAGCTGCCGCCCGCCAGAGGGCTGTTCGGCGCTACGAAGTTAACGCTGCCGGTGGTTTCACCGACGGCGATGGTGATGGTCTGACCGTTGGACAGGGTTACCACAACCGGCGAGCCGGTCACTGGCGCGGTCACAGTTGCGGTGTAAACCACGGTTTCGCCTTCAGCGACGTTCGCGGTAGCGGTAAGCGATACAGTCGAGGTGTCGATGGTGTCAGTGACTTCGGTAACCGCTGGAACAGTGCTCGGCACCAGGTTTTCGAAGTTGCCGCCTGTGGCTGTGCTGATCGTTGCCTGGACGGTACCGGCATCTTTGTAGACGTCGTCAGCCGGCGCTGGAACAGTCACTGTGCCCGTGGATTTACCGGCTTCGATAGTGATGACGGCGCCGTTCGACAGGGTCACGGTCACTGGCGAGCCAGCGGCGTTGGTCAGGGTGGCGGTGTAAACGATCGAACCGCCCTCGGCCACAGAATCGGTGGCGCTCAGCGACAGGTTTGTGGTGTCGACGGTGTCAGTCACGGTGGTGCTGACTGGCGTTTTATCGGCCACGAGATTTTCGTAGTTGCCGCCGGTTACGTCAGTGATTGCATTGGTCAGTGGCGCATGACCGGTCAGCGCATCGTTTGGCGCAGTGGTGGTCACGGTGCCGGTGGTTTTGCCGACTTCGATGGTGATGTTCTGGCCGTTGGCCAGAGTTACCACGACTGGCGAACCCGTGACCGGGGCGCCCACGGTCGCGGTGTAGGTGACGGTGCCACCTTCAGCAGCCGACTCGGAGGCGGTGAGTTTGACGGTGGTGGTGTCGATGGTATCGGTGACGTTGGTAACCGCTGGAACAGTGCTCGGCACCAGGTTCTCGAAGTTGCCGCCCGTGGCAGTCGAAATGGTTGCTTCGACTTTGCCGGCATCTTTGTAGACGTCATCGGCAGGCGCTGGAACAGTCACAGTGCCGGTGGTTTTGCCAGCTTCGATGGTGATCACTGCGCCGTTCGACAGGGTCACGGTGACTGGCGAGCCAGCGGCGTTGGTCAGGGTGGCGGTGTAGACGATTGAGCCGCCCTCGGCGACCGAGTCGGTGGCGCTCAGCGTCAGGTTGGTGGTGTCGACGACGTCGGTGACGGTGGTCGAAACCGGTGTTTTGTCGGCCACGAGATTTTCGTAGTTGCCGCCGCTCACGTCAGTGATCGAGTTGGTCAGCGGGGCGTTACCGGCCAGCGCATCGTTTGGCGCGGTGGTGGTCACGGTGCCGGTGGTTTTGCCGACTTCGATGGTGATGTTTTGGCCGTTGGCCAGGGTCACGACGACTGGCGAACCAGTCACCGGCGCACCAACAGTGGCGGTGTAAGTAACGGTGCCCCCCTCAGCCACGGAAGTATCAGCCGTCAGTTTGACGGTCGAAGTGTCGATGGTGTCGGTCACTTCAGTCACGGCCGGAACAGTGCTCGGCACCAGGTTCTCGAAGTTGCCACCGGTGGCTGTGCTGATCGTTGCCTGGATGGTACCGGCATCTTTGTAGACGTCATCGGCCGGCGCTGGAACGGTGACTGTACCGGTGGTTTTGCCAGCGTCGATGGTGATCACTGCGCCGTTCGACAGAGTCACAGTCACTGGCGAGCCCGCGGCGTTGGTCAGGGTGGCGGTATAGACAATCGAACCGCCCTCGGCGACCGAGTCGGTCGCGCTGAGCGACAGGTTGGTGGTGTCGACGGTGTCAGTCACGGTGGTGCTGACTGGTGTTTTGTCGGCTACGAGATTTTCGTAGTTGCCGCCGGTTACGTCAGTGATCGAGTTGGTCAGCGGAGCCTGACCAACCAATGCGTCGTTAGGCGCGGTGGTGGTGACAGTACCGGTGGTTTTGCCGACTTCGATAGTGATGTTTTGACCGTTGGCCAGGGTCACGACGACTGGCGAACCCGTGACCGGGGCGCCCACGGTCGCGGTGTAAGTGACGGTGCCACCTTCAGCAGCCGACTCGGAGGCGGTGAGTTTGACGGTGGTGGTGTCGATGGTATCGGTGACGTTGGTAACCGCTGGAACAGTGCTTGGCACCAGGTTCTCGAAGTTGCCACCGGTGGCAGTCGAAATGGTTGCCTCGACCTTGCCGGCATCTTTGTAAACGTCATCAGCCGGTGCTGGAACAGTCACAGTGCCCGTGGTTTTACCGGCATCGATGGTAATGACTGCGCCGTTCGACAGAGTCACAGTCACTGGCGAGCCAGCAGCGTTGGTCAGGGTCGCGGTGTAAACGATCGAACCACCCTCGGCCACCGAGCCAGTGGCACTCAGCGACAGATTGGTGGTATCGATCGAGTCGGTAATGGTGGTAGTCGCTGGCGTGGTGTTCGGCACCAGGTTTTCAAAGTTGCCACCGGTAGCGCCGGTAATTGTGGTGCTGACGGTGCTGCCATTGTTGTAAACGTCGTTGGCTGCGGTCGGCACGTCTACGGTGCCGGTCGTTTTGCCGGCCTCAATGGTGATGGTCGAGCCGTTCGACAGGGTGACGGTCACCGGGGTTTGCGCCGGGTTGGTCAGGGTCGCGGTGTAGGTGATCTGGCCACCCTCGACGACGGTGCCGGTCGCGGTGAGGCTCACGCTGGTGGTGTCGATCGAATCGGTGACGGTGGTAGTCGCTGGCGTGGTGTTCGGCACCAGGTTTTCAAAGTTGCCACCGGTAGCGCCGGTAATTGTGGTGCTGACGGTGCTGCCATTGTTGTAGACGTCGTTTGGCGGGGTCGGCACGTCTACGGTGCCGGTCGTTTTGCCGGCCTCAATGGTGATGGTCGACCCGTTCGACAGGGTGATGGTCACCGGGGTTTGCGCCGGGTTGGTCAGGGTCGCGGTGTAGGTGATCTGGCCACCCTCGACGACGGTGCCGGTCGCGGTGAGGCTCACGCTGGTGGTGTCGATCGAATCGGTGACGGTGGTGGTCGCTGGCGTGGTGTTCGGCACCAGGTTTTCAAAGTTGCCACCGGTAGCGCCGGTAATTGTGGTGCTGACGGTGGTGCCATTGTTGTAGACGTCGTTTGGCGCGGTCGGCACGTTGACGGTGCCGGTCGTCTGGCCCGCGCCAATGGTGATGGTCGAGCCGTTCGACAGGGTGACGGTCACCGGGGTTTGCGCCGGATTGGTCAGGGTCGCGGTGTAGGTGATCTGGCCACCCTCGACCACGGTACCGGTCGCGGTCAGGGTCAGGCCGGTGGTGTCGATCGAATCGGTGATGGTGGTCACCGCCGGTGTCGGGTTCGGCACCAGGTTTTCGAAGTTGCCGCCCGTGGCACCGGTGATGGTCGTGGTGACGGTGCTGCCGTTGTTGTACACGTCGTTGGCCGGGGTCGGCACGTTGACGGTGCCGGTCGTCTGGCCCGCGCCAATGGTGATGGTCGACCCGTTCGACAGGGTGACGGTCACCGGGGTTTGCGCCGGATTGGTCAGGGTCGCGGTGTAGGTGATCTGACCGCCCTCGGTGACGCTCGATCCCGCCGTCAGGGTGACGGTGGTGGTGTCGATGGTGTCGGTGACCTGGGTGGTGGCCGGGGTGGTCGGCGGGGTCACGGTGATGCCGTTACCGCCAGTGGTGCCGGTGACGGTCACGTCGATCTGGGTCGGGTCGTTATAAACGGTGTCGTTCGGCGCCAGCGGCACGTTGACGGTGCCAGTGGTCGAGCCGGCCGGGATCACGATCACTGCGCCGTTGGACAGGGTGATGGTCAGGTCCGTCAGCGGCGCCTGAGTCAGGGTCGCGGTGTACACCAGCACGCCGCCGGCTTCGGTGATGGTCGGCGTGGCGCTGAGGCTCAGGGTCGATTCACGCAGAGCGTTGTTGGTGGTGTCGGTGGTCTGGCCGCCGGTGATGTTCTGAGCCGCTTGCGCAGCCGAATCGATGCCCGCTGTCGGGAAACCAATGGTCGGGTCAACGCTGCCGGCCGTGGCATCAAGCAGCACGAAGCTGTGACCACCACCGGCGGCACCGCCCGTACCCGCGGCAGTGGCGCCGGCTGCGGTGGCTTCCAGCGCGGTGGTCGGGTCGACACCGGCGGCGATGGCTTGTTGCAGTTCTTCTACCGACGGCGCGGCCTGTGCGGTGGCTTCGGCCAGGTCAGTGCTGGAGTCGGGCGCGCTGGCGCTCCATTGAGTGTCGCGACCCAGATCGAGGGTGCGGCCATCAGCCAGTTCAAGCGACACGGCGCCGGAGAGGCCGGTGTCGATCTGGTCGCCGACAAACAGGCGGTCGCCTTCAACGAGTACGCGGCGTACGCCTTCCGGCGACACCACGAAAACCTGACCGACAATGCTTTTGACGATGGCAACAACACTGCTCATTGAAGACTCTCCGGGGTGTCACGTTCAGTTGACTTCCATAGACCTGATGGCGTCTGCGCCATTTCAGTCTGGACGTACTTTAAAAATTTGCGAAACAAGTTTGACGCATGATTTTGTCAATAATTTGGCTATATTCTTTCGCGATTAACTTTATGCCAAACTATTGACCTTCTGGGTGCCATCCTAAACAATCGCCCCACTAATGTCACATTGATATTTCCGCGGCGACCTGTCCTTCAGCGTGTGATCCAGTTCCTATTTTGAACTTTCCGACATACGGTCATTCCGGTTGCCAATCATCCGACGCAGCACCACGTTTTGCTGTGATTCAAGACAAGAAGTTCTGGGAAATCTTTATCATGCGTTTGCATCTGCTCAAGGCCCTACCGTTCGCCCTCGCCGCATCGTTCGTACAAGCACAATCCCTACCGCAAGCCATGCAACAGGCGCTGGATGTCCATCCGGAAATCCAGGCAGGGGTCAACAGTCGTTTGGCCGCGGATTATCAATTAAAGGCAGCCAAAGGTGGATACCTGCCGAAGGTCGATCTGCTCGGCGGTTATGGTCGTGAAGGCACCGACAGCGTGACCACGCGAGCCAACGGTGGTGGCAATCACTGGGAAACCCTGAACCGCAGCGAGTCAAGTTTACGTCTCTCGCAAATGGTCTTCGACGGTTTCGCGACGTCCAGCGAAGTCGGGCGTCAACAAGCCACCGTCAACTCGCGCGCCTACTCGTTGCTTGGCACGTCCGAGCGCACCGCGCTGACGGTGGCCCAGGTGTATCTGGACGTGCTGACCCGCCGCGAATTCGTGCGTCTGGCCGAGGAAAACCTCAAGAGCCATCAGCGCATCTATGACCAGATTCAACTGCGCACCCAGCGCGGTGTCGGCAGCGGTGCCGATCTTGATCAAGCCGAAGCGCGGATGGCTCAGGCCCGCAACAACCTGATCACCGAGCAAACCAACCTCGCCGACTCTGAAACCAACTTCCTCAGCGCTGTCGGCCAGATGCCCGATCAGTTGGAGCGTCCGGCGCCGTTCATGGCGATGATGCCGGCCAACCTCAATGAAGCCCGCACGCAGATGCTGGAAAACAGCCCGATCCTGCGCTCGGCCGAGTCCGATATTGCGGCTGCCGAGAAACAGTACGAAGCCGCCAAGTCGACCTTCTACCCACGCTTCGACGCCGAGTTGGGCCGCACCGCCGACAACGACCTCGACGGCCAGAACGGTCACAACAACGAATGGCAGGCCATGCTGCGCATGCGCTTCAACCTGTATTCGGGTGGCAGCAACAAGGCTGACCTGGAATCCAAGTCGTACCTGTCGAACCAGGCGCTGGACATCCGCAACAACGCCTTGCGTCAATTGAATGAAGAACTGGGCCTGGCCTGGAACGCCCTCAACAACGCCAATGCTCAGGTGCCGATCGCTCAGCAGTATGTCGATCACAGCATGGCGGTGCGTACCGCTTACCAGCGTCAGTTCAGCCTCGGCGAGCGCACTCTGCTTGACTTGCTCGACAGCGAAAACGAGTTGTTCACCGCTTCGCGGCGTCTGGCTGAAATCAAAAACATTCAGTTATTTACTCAATACCGAATCAAGGCGACCATGGGCGAGTTGCTCAGAAGCCAGGGAGTGGTCGCACCGTTGGCATCCGTTGTGCAAAACGACGTGAAGCCCAAGGTGCAGTTACCTGGGATGAATTGAGTTATCCCTTTTAAACAGTCAAAGAGTGTCGAGCGTGGAATCAGAAGTCAGTCGAGTTCATCTCAGTCATGATCCACGCGCGTTGCACGACGATCCGTTGCTGGATGGTCTGCTCGCCCTTTGCATACTGCACCAGAAACCTGCCAGCGCGGCGATGCTGACCACCGGCCTGCCGCTGCCCAAACAACGTTTGAGTGTCGAGTTGCTGCCTCGCGCGGCGGCTCGCGCCGGCCTGCAGGGTCGAGTGCTGCAGCGCAAACTGGAAGAGATTCCGGCGATCGCCATGCCGGCGTTGTTGTTGCTCAAGGATGGCCGCAGTGCCGTCATGCTCGGCTGGCAAGGTGAAAATGAAGCGCGGGTGCTGCTCAGCGAAAGCGATGGTGGCGAGTCCGTGGTCAGTCGTGAACTGCTCGCCGACGATTACACCGGCAAAGTCTTCTTCGCCCAACCCCAACATAAATTCGACGTCAACCACGGCACGCTGATCCCGCGTGCACGCTCGTGGTTCCGTGACACCCTCAAGCGTTCGCGCTGGCTGTATGCCGACGCCATTGCCGCCAGTTTCCTGATCAATATCATCGCCATGGCCGCGCCGCTGTTCGTGATGAACGTCTACGACCGCGTGGTGCCGAACCAGGCTGAGGCCACCCTGTGGGTGCTCGCACTGGGTATCACCGGCGCCTACATGTTCGACCTGATTCTCAAGAGCCTGCGCAGCCTGTGTCTGGATCTGGCCGGCAAGAAAACCGACCTGATCATCTCTGCGACGCTGTTCGAGCGCATCGTCGGCATGGCCATGAAGCATCGGCCGGCGCGGGTCGGCAGCTTCGCGCAGAACATCCATGAGTTTCAGAGCCTGCGTGACTTCCTGGCCTCGCTGACCCTGACCAGCCTGATCGATCTGCCGTTCACCATCCTGATCTTCATTGTCATCGCCATTCTTGGCGGGCATCTGGTGTGGATTCCGGTGCTGGCGTTCCCGATTGCCCTGGCCATCGGCTACGCGTTGCAGAAGCCGCTGGTGGCCACCATGGAACGCACCATGGCCCTCGGCGCCGAGCGTCAGTCGAGCCTGATCGAAACCCTCGCCGGCCTAGACGCGGTCAAGGTCAACAACGCCGAAAGCGAACGCCAATACCAGTGGGAACAGACCATTGGCACCCTCAGCCGCCTCGAACTGCGGGTGAAAATGCTTTCCGGCCTGGCGATGAACATCACCCTGCTGATCCAGCAACTGGCCGGGGTGATCATGATCGTCTTCGGCGTGTACCAGATCATCGCCGGCAACCTCAGCATGGGCGGTCTGATTGCGTGCTACATGCTCAGCGGTCGCGCACTGAGCCCGCTGGCGTCGCTGTCCGGCCTGCTGACGCGCTACCAGCAAGCGCGAGTGACCATGACCTCGGTCGACCAGATGATGGAGCTGCCGCAGGAACGCAATTTCGAAGAGCGCCCGCTGAGCCGCAAGGTTCTGCAAGGTGCCATCGAATGCCGCCAGCTCAACTTCACCTACCCGGAACAACAGAACCCGGCGCTGAAGAACATCAACCTGGTGATCCGTCCCGGCGAGAAGATCGGCATCATCGGTCGCAGCGGCTCTGGCAAAAGCTCCCTCGCCAAGCTGCTGGTGGGCCTGTATCAACCGGACGACGGCGCGTTGCTGGTCGACGGTGTGGACATCCGTCAGATCGACGTCAGCGAGTTGCGCTACAACATCGGCTATGTGCCGCAAGACATTCAACTGCTGGCCGGCACCCTGCGTGACAACCTGGTGTCCGGCGCGCGTTATGTAGAGGACGAACTCGTCCTGCAGGCCGCCGAACTGGCCGGCGTCCACGAATTCGCCCGTTTGCACCCGCAAGGTTATGAGCTGCAAGTGGGCGAGCGCGGGCAGAACCTGTCCGGCGGCCAGCGCCAGAATGTCGCCCTGGCCCGGGCATTGTTGCTCAATCCGCCGATTCTGCTGATGGACGAACCGACCAGCGCCATGGACAACACCGGCGAAGAACGCCTCAAGCAACGCCTCGCGGCGGTGATCGAAAACAAGACCGTGGTGCTGGTGACGCACCGGGCGTCGCTGCTGTCGCTGGTGGATCGCCTGCTGGTGGTCGACCGCGGACAGATTCTCGCCGATGGCCCGAAAGCCGCCGTGATGGAAGCGTTGAAGAAGGGGCAGATCAGTGTTGCTTAAGTCGGGTATCAAGGAGTCGATCCGTCGCTACTTCAAGGGTTCTGCCTCGCTGCAGGGCCAGCCACTGCCAGAGGTCAACAAAGCGCTGATCGAAGACGCCCCGCGCGTCGTTCGTCTGACGATATGGGCGATCATCGGCTTTTTCGTGTTCCTCATGCTCTGGGCCAATTTCGCCGTGATCGACGAAGTGACCAAAGGCGAGGGCAAGGCTATTCCGTCTTCGAAGATCCAGAAAATCCAGAACCTTGAGGGCGGCATCGTTACTGAGCTCTACGTCAAGGAAGGCCAGATCGTCGAGGCAGGTGCGCCGCTGATTCGCCTGGACGACACGCGATTTGCCTCCAACGTCGGCGAAACCGAGGCCGACAGGCTGTCGATGGTGCTGCGGGTCGAGCGTCTGAGTGCCGAGGTCGATGACCGACCGCTGAACTTCCCCGAGGACGTGCTCAAAGCTGTTCCGGGCCAGGCCAAAAGCGAAGAATCGCTGTACATCAGCCGTCGCCAGCAGCTGCACGACGAGATCGGCGGTTTGCAGGAGCAGTTGATCCAGCGTCAGCAAGAGCTGCGCGAGTTCACCTCCAAGCAGGCGCAGTACCGCCAGCAACTCGGTTTGCAGCGTCAGGAAATCAACATGTCCGAGCCGCTGGTGGCGCAGGGCGCGGTTTCCCCGGTTGAAGTGCTGCGGCTCAAGCGTGCCGAAGTCGAAACCCGTGGTCAGCTCGATGCCACTACGCTGGCCATCCCGCGCGCCGAATCGGCGATCAAGGAAGTGCAGCGCAAGATCGACGAGACGCGTGGCAAGTTCCGCAGCGAAGCGCTCACTCAACTCAACGAAGCGCGCACTGACCTGAACAAGGCCAAGGCCACCGGCAAGGCGCTGGAAGACCGCGTCAGCCGGACACTGGTCACGTCGCCGGTGCGCGGCATCGTCAACAAGTTACTGGTCAACACCATCGGCGGCGTGATCCAGCCGGGCAGCGACATGGTGGAAATCGTACCGTTGGACGACACGTTGCTGGTCGAAGCCAAGATCCGCCCGCAAGACATCGCGTTCCTGCATCCAGGGCAGGAAGCGACGGTGAAATTCACCGCGTATGACTACACCATTTATGGTGGGCTCAAAGCCAAGCTTGAGCAGATTGGCGCAGACACCATTACCGACGAAGACAAGAAAACCACGTATTACGTGATCAAGTTGCGCACCGATCGCAGCCACTTGGGCACCGATGAGAAGCCGTTGCTGATCATCCCCGGAATGGTGGCGTCGGTGGATATCATCACCGGCAAGAAGTCGGTGTTGAGCTATCTGCTCAAACCGATCATTCGGGCGCGTGCTGAGGCGTTGCACGAGCGCTAGATCTTCAGTGGCCTCATCGCGGGCAAGCCCGCTCCCACATTGAAATGCATTCCAGTGTGGGAGCGGGCTTGCTCGCGAAGAGGCCAGTTGCAGCGCCTGATATCCACCGTCGTAATTGCCGCTGGCCTTACCGCCTGCACCGTGGGCCCTGACTTCCAAAAGCCGGTAGCCACGCAGATCGCCGATTGGGCCAAACCCGCCAAATCAGCCCCCGGCCAAGCGGTCAGCGAACCCCTGAACGAACGCTGGTGGGAAGTCTTCCACGACCCGCAACTCTTGGCCCTGACCCAGCGCGCCGTGCACAGTAACCTCGACCTGCAACTGGCCAGCAGCCGGCTGCATCAAAGTCGCGCCGCACGCCGGGTGATCGGCGCCGACCGCTACCCCAATACCGCCGCTACCGCTGGCTATGGGCGCGAACGCAACAGTGCCAAGGGGCTGAGCGACCCATCCGGACACAACGGCGATTCGGCCTTCAACCTGTGGGACGCCGGTTTCTCCGCGTCATGGGAACTGGATGTCTGGGGCCGCGTGCGCCGGGAAACCGAAGCCGCCGACGCCAATCTGGATGTCGCCGAAGCCGCCGCACAAGTCGCGGCCATCGAATCGCGGCTACCGGCACTGGAGCAGCGCCAATCGCAACTGATCAACGCGATCAGCCTGTTGCTGGAACTGACCGCCTATAACGCCAGCCAGCGCCGCGCAGGCCGCCTCGCCGAAGCCGTGCGCCAGAACCAGATCGCCCTGCGCACCGCACAACGGCAATACGTCGAAGGCGTGGTCGACTTCGTCAACGTCCTTACCGTGCAGAGCGCGTTGCTCGCGACTCAGGAGCAGTGGGTGGAGAGTTCGACCGCGGTGTCGCTGGCGATGGTCGGGTTGTACCGGGCGTTGGGTGGGGGATGGGAGTCGGTGTATCCGGTCGACAAGATGGCGCAACGCTGAGGATGTCGCAAAAAAGGATCAAATCGACGAATTCGATGTGATGTGCAGGCTGCCGAGTAGATCGTCAGCAGAAGGTGTCACAGGTTGAAGCGGACTTCGGGTGCTCAACCTGCGAAATTTTCGATGTTGATTTGCCCTTCGGGAAACGTTGCGATGATTTCAAGTTCGCCGCCCATCGCATGGATATAGTTGCGCAATGTTTCTAGATGCTCAGCGTACAGCCGATCGGTTGATCGGCGAGCGGGACATTGACTTCATGCCAGCGGTCCTGACCGGTTTTGTCTCCACCGATCAATAGTACTGCGCAACGTCTTGGATCAAACGCATCAAGAATGCGATACGGCCGTCCGGCATGTTGAACTCGCAGTTCTCGTAAATGGCCGTGCCGCGCTCCGTTGATCGCATTACTGTGCGGAAAGCGTAAACCCGGTCCGAATTGACCCAGCAGTTTGACGCTTGCAGCCACACAACTCTGCTCGTTTTCAGTCAGGTCTTCCCATCAGTTGCCTAACGCGTCGGTGTATTCGATATCCCACTTCATGGGAGGCGAATATGGGCGCTATGGAATATTCCATCAGGGTTATATTTTCGATGGGCTGACCTGAGCACTTGCGGTCTGCTTAAACCAAAGACAAAGGCGCAATGCTGGCCTTTCGCTTGACGCTAACCCTCGCTGTCGTAGACTCCGCACATCCGTCAGGGAGTAGCGGTTATGCAGCGTTTTCGTGGTTGGGTTTTTGGATTGACCTTTGTAACGTGTGCCGTTCAGGCGCAAACGCCCGGGCTAGACGATCCGCTGCTCGATAGCCCAGCGGCCGGGGCGGGTACCGCGAGCAGTGAGGCGCGGGGTGTGCTTCGCGCTCGGGATCAGGCGATTCTGGCCAGTGAGCTGTCCGGGCGGATTGTCGAGTTGCCGTTCAGTGAGGGCGAGTCGTTCAAGAAGGGCGACGTGCTGGCCCGGTTCGATTGCTCGGCCTATCAGGCGCAACTCAATGCTGCGCAAGCGGCCAGCCGTGGCGCCGGTGAAGAATTGGCGCACAACAAACAATTGGCCGCGCTCAATTCCGTCGGGCGTTTCGAAGTGGCGCGGGCGCAGGCCAAGGTCAGCGAAACCCAGGCGCAATCTCAGGTTTATCAGGTGCAGGTCAAACGCTGCAGCGTGATTGCGCCATTTGACGGGCAAGTGGTGGAGCGCAAGGTCAAGCGCTATGAGAGCGTGTCGGCCGGCGCGCCGCTGCTGGATGTGGTCGATAACCGCACACTGGAAATCCATCTGTTGGTCCCGTCGCGCTGGATGGCCAAACTCAAGCCTGGCCAGACGTTTTCCTTTGTTCCCGATGAAACCGGTCAACCGCTCGAGGCCACGGTCAAACGCCTCGGCGCGCGAATCGATGAGGGCAGTCAGACCTTGTTGCTGGTCGCCTCTCTCCCCGAAGCCAAAGGCTTGCTGGCCGGCATGAGCGGTACGGCGCATTTTGCGGAGCTCAATTGAACGCCCCGGTCAGCGGCGGTGCCGAGCAGGTCTTTGCGCGGTTTCTCGACCTCGAACGCCAGACCCGCACGGCCCGCGACGCGTCCCAACTGGCCTACAGCCTGGTCAATGACGGCCAGTCGCTGTTCGGTTTTCGCCATGCCGCGTTGTTGATCGCAGGCAAGGTGCAAGCGGTGACCGGCGTCAGCGCGGTGGAGCCCAATGCGCCGTTCGTGGCGTTTGTCGAGCAAGCCGTGGCGCAGTTGTTCAAGCAGGATGTGCTGCAGCAGGCGCTGGTGATTGCGCCGCAGTCGCTCGGCGAATCGATCCAGGCCGATTGGCGCAGTTTGTCCGCCGCACAAGTGTTCTGGCTGCCGTTGATTGATCGGGATGGACAGGTGTTCGGCGGTTTGTGGCTGGCCCGCGATGTGCCGTGGAATCCTTCCGAACAAGTTTTGCTCTCGCAACTGGGCGACACCTACAGCCACGCCTGGCTGGCGCTGCAGCCACGCAAACCCTGGCGGTTGCGCTGGACGCGTAAACGTCAGGTGGCACTGGTCGCGGCGCTGTTGCTCGGGTTGTTGATTCCGGTGCGTCAATCGGTGCTGGCACCGGCCGAAGTGGTGCCGCTGGGCGGCCGTGTGGTGGCGGCGCCGCTGGACGGGGTGATCGCCGAGTTTCTGGTCAAACCCAATCAAACGGTGAAAACCGGCGAACTGTTGCTGCGCTTCGAAAACACCACCCTCACGGCTCAGGCCGATGTGGCCGAACGGGCATTGGATGTGGCCGAGGCCGAACTCAAATCCAATTCCCAACGCTCGTTCACCGATGCCGAGTCCAACTCGCGGATCGACTTGCTGGCCGCGCGCGTCGAGCAAAAACGCGCCGAACGCGACTACGCCCGCGAGTTGCTCAACCGCAGCGAAGTGCGTGCCGAACGCGATGGTATCGCGGTGTTTGCCGATGCCGAACGCTTGACCGGCAAACCCGTGCAGACCGGTGAACGGCTGATGGAAATTGCCGACCCGAACCAGGCCGAACTGCGTATCGAACTGGCGGTGGGCGACGCGATATCGTTAGCGCCCGGTGCCGAGATCGCGTTGTTTCTCGACAGCGATCCCTTGAAGCGCCACCACGCGACGCTGGAGCGCTCGGCCTACGAGGCACAACCGACCGCTGGCGGGCAACTGGCGTATCGGCTCGACGCCAATTTCGTCGATGCACCGCCGCGCATCGGCCTGCGCGGTACGGCGAAAATATTCGGTGACCGTGCGCCGCTGGCGCTGTACCTGTTGCGTCGCCCATTGGCCGGTCTGCGCCAGAGCGTGGGCCTGTAAATGAACCTGCCGAGCCTGCGTGCCGACCTGCAACTGTCGCCCGCAGCGCCAGCATTGGACGGCTCGCCACGCTGGACCCTGGCCGACCCGGTGCGCGGGCGTTATTTCAAACTGGGCGCGGCGGCGATGCGCCTGTTGCGCCACTGGTCGCTGGGCGATGCCGATCAGGTCCTGCGTGCGGCCAATCGTGAGCCGGGCCTGCCGCTGGACGGCACCGAGCTTGAGCAATTGCTGGAGTTTCTCCGTGGGCACGATTTGATCAGTGCCCTCGACGATCAACAGCGCGCCAGTTACCGGCTCAAGGCCCTGGCGCAGAAACAGAGCCTGTGGCAAATCCTTCTGCATCAGTACCTGTTTTTCCGTATACCGCTGTGGCGTCCTGACGCCTTTCTCAATCGCGCCTGGCCGTGGCTGGAACGCTTCGGCCCACGTGTGTTGCGCTACGGTTTGCCGGCGACGTTGGCGCTTGGGGTGTTTCTGGTCTCGCGGGACTGGCAGCGGTTTGTCGGCACCTTTCCGCACCTGTTCAGCCTCGGCGGCGCATTGGCGTTCGGCGTGGCGCTGTTTTTTGCCAAGCTGTGTCACGAGTTCGGCCACGCGTTCATGGCCAAGCGCGCCGGGTGTCGGGTGCAGAGCATGGGCGTGGCGTTCATGGTGCTGCTGCCGATGTTCTACACCGATGTCAGCGATGCCTGGCGCGTCAATGATCGTCGCGCACGGTTGTTGATTGGCGCCGGTGGCGTGATGGCTGAGTTGCTGTTGGCGTGCATCGCGCTGCTGGCGTGGTCGTTCTTGCCTGATGGCCCGGGACGCACGGCGGCGTTCATGCTCGCCAGCGCCACCTGGATCACCACGCTGGTGGTCAATCTCAATCCCTTCATGCGTTTTGACGGCTACTTTCTGATCAGCGATTTGTGGCAGGTCGACAACCTTCAGGGCCGGGCGTTTGCCTTGTGTCGCTGGCGCTTGCGCGAGTTTTTGTTCGGTTATGGCGCACCCGCGCCGGAGCCTTGGTCGCCGAAAATGCAACGGCGTTTGCTGATCTGGGGGTATGGCTCGTGGTTATGGCGTGCGGCGTTGTTTTTCGGGATCGCGTTGGCGGTCTATCACCTGTTCTTCAAGGTGTTGGGGATCTTCCTGATGCTGGTGGAACTGGTGTGGTTCATCTTTCTGCCGATCATGCGTGAGTGGCGCCAGTGGTGGAGCCGCCGCGAGCAGGCGCATGGCCCGCGCGTGTTGCTTTTCAGTCTGGCATTGCTGGGGTTGTTGCTGGTGCTGGTGGTGCCTTGGCGCAGCGCTGTGGAACTGCCGACGATGTTGCAGGCCGGACGTGCAAGCGCTCTGTATGCACCCACCGCGGCGCGGGTCAAAGCGGTGAAAGTGCAGGACGGTCAGAAGGTGGCCCAAGGGGATGTGTTGATCGAGCTGGAATCCCCGGATCTCGATTCGAAGCGCGCCATCGTGCGGCGGGAAATCCAGATCCAGCAGTTGCTGATGCGCCGGCAGGCCGGCCGCAGTGAAACAGCGGCGGACGCCGGTGTCGTTGAACAAAAACTGGCCGAAGCAGTGGCCGAATACCGCGGGCTCACCGCCCGACGTGAACGCCTGTTGCTGCGCGCCCCGCACGCCGGATATGTGCGTGATTTGCTGCCGAACCTGAGCGTCGGGCGCTGGATTTCGAGCAAGGATGCACTGGCCCGGGTCGTCGAGGACGGCACACGCCTGCGCGGTTATCTGGCCGAAGCGCAGTTGTGGCGGGTCAAACCCGGCGCCAGCGGCCGGTTCATCGCCGACGACCCGATGCACCCGGCGCTCGCGGTGCAACTGGATGAAATCGACACCAACGGCGTGGCCTACGTCGATCAGGAAGCGCTGACGTCCGATCACCACGGGCCGATTGCCGTACGCCGCGATCAACAGCAACGGGCTGAACCGGTGCAGGCGCAATATGGCGCGCGCTTGAGTGTGCTCGATAGCGCGCCGACGCCGCCGCAACCGTTGCGCGGCGTGGTCGTGTTGCAGGGGCGCGGCGAGTCGTTGCTGGGTGTGGCATGGCGACGGATGGCGGCGCTGGGGGTCAGGGAAAGCGGTTTTTAACGGAGAGCGGCGATGACGGATAACGCAGCAGTGGCAGCAGAGGGATTGGTGGTGCGGCCTTCGCGGGCAACCGACGGGCCATTTCTGCAAAGCCTGTATCAAACGGCGCGGCCGGATCTGCAGTGGATCGACGGCGAGCCGGAACAGGTGCAGCAACTGGCCGCCCAGCAGTTTCAGGTGCAGGAGCAGGGCATGGGGGATAACTACCCCAACGCCATGCACTACGTGGTGGAAAAACTCGGCACGGCCATCGGTGCCTTGAGCACCGATTTCGGCGCCAACGAAATTCGCGTGTTGTATCTGGCGTTCATCCCGCCGGCGCGTGGCCAGGGTTTTGGCCGCGCCGTGCTGCAAGGCGTGCAGAAAGCCGCGCAGCAGATTCGCTGCCCGGTGGCGACGGTGGTCTGGCGCAGCAATCCCCAGGCACGCCGGCACTATCTGGCACTGGGATTTGCCGTGGAAGAAAGCAATCCGGCCGCCGAAAGACTTGTCTGGTATCCCCAATAAACCCCGTGCAGGAGCCGGGTCTTGAACGGCAATGTTCAAGCGACATTCCCGGACGCGGACCCAGGCTACACAACCTTGCGTGAGGCTCAGTGATTTCGCCGGTTTGCTGGACGCGCCCTAGCGCCACACCTTGTTGGGCATCCAGCAGGTCGTGATGCTCGGCGAACTGACCGTCAACCAAGCCCTCGACAACCTCGACCCTGCGGCCTGAAATCCAAATCCCCCGGTGGGAGCGGGCTTGCTCGCGACTGCGGTGTGTCAGTCAGGCGAATGTTGGCCGACAGATTGTGATCGCGAGCAGGGAATCAGTAGGTACAACTTGCTGGTTTCAGGCAAATACTCCGAGTGCTTTCCTTCTTTTAAAGAAGGGTCGATGCTCTGATTTTTCTTGGATGAAATCAAAACGCTGATGGTGGCGAGCTCAACAACTTTTGCGTGAAACCTCTTCTCTAAAATCGGGTGATCCATGGATATGGAGAGCCACCGTTTAAAGTGTTCTTCCGGGGGGGGCGAGTCTTTTGTTAGCCACGTAGACAATCATGGCGGCATCTATCACGCCGATTAAAATTACTGCCCCCCATGCCCAGGTAAATAAAGTGCGTGTCATCTCCATGATTCGCAATACTCGTGAATTTCTTACCCCAAATACTCTCCGCCCTCAGTCAGCACTGTTCCAGTTAATACGGATACTGTCGCTCCAACCACCAGCACACATACGAGTTTTCCGAGCCCCTTCAACTTTGTACATGGCTGAGCATGGGCGGCCCAAACTGGAGCCTCCCTTTTTGCACTGAAAACAGATTTCGCTCGGCGGTTAGTGTGGGGACACTTGATGCACTGCACTCAAGCGACAAGTGGCATGCAACGTCACGGGCTTATGTACATCTCTCCACCTCTCTGATTTCCTTGGCCTTGGAAATAGAGAATTCGCTTGGGAGTGTTACTGCGTTTTTGGCGGCTAGCACTTCGGCCATCACACTGACGGCGATCTCCGGCGGCGTCTTGCTTCCGATGTATATGCCGATCGGTCCATTCAAACGTTTCAGCGATCCCTCGGTCTCACCAAAATGCTCGATCAAACGACTCCGTCGGTTCTGGCTGTTGCGTCGCGAGCCGATGGCGCCGATGTAGAAGGCTGGACCTTGCAGGGCCTCCAGCAATGCCAGGTCGTCAAGCTTTGGATCATGACTAAGGGCGATGATGCAGGTGCGTAAGTCGGGGGCAAAGGCTCTGACCACGTCGTCTGGCATGTCCTGGATTCGAGTGATGCCCTGAACATTCCACATTTCTATGTATTGGGGCCGGGGATCGCAGATGGTCACCTGAAAGCCATTGAACTGGGCCATCACGGCAACGTACTCAGCTAACGCCCCCGCGCCGATCAGCAGCATCCGATAGCCTGGACCAAGTGTGTTGCTCATGTGTAGGCCATCAAAGGTGAATTGATCGGGCGTCGCTGTGCTGTGCAGATCTACTTTTCCAGTTCGCAGATCAAGTTGGCGCCGCACCAGTTGCCTCGCGTCGAGAAGTGCTAGCAGTTGCTCAATGGCCTCGACGGCTGGCATGAATTCCAGAACCAATTCGAGCGTGCCTCCGCAAGGCAAGCCGAAACGGTGCGCCTCGTCGGCGCTCACGCCATAGCGAACCACATCGGGCAACCGCTCCGGTAAGCCTGCTGCGCCGTAAGCTGTGGTGTATCGGTGGATAAGGTCGTCTTCGATGCAGCCGCCGGAGACGCTGCCCACTACACGCCCATCGTTGCGCAGCGCCATCATCGAGCCAACCGGCCGTGGTGATGAGCCCCAGGTTCGTGCCACGCTTACCAGCAGCACGCGGTCGCCCGCAGCAAGCCAATCGCGGGCGGTACGCAGTACTAGCAGGTCAATGCTTTCCATCAAGCCTCCGCAGGGTCAGCGCATGTGCAAGATAATTGGCGTGGCGCTGGCCGGGTCGGTATGCGCGCGCAGTCGGGAGACCGCCTGCGCATCAACCTCGCCCCCCCGATTGCCCCAGGTCGTGCGGACAAAAGACAACACCTGCGCGATCTCTACGTCCGAGAGTTGTCCGCGAAAGGCAGGCATCCGGTACGCATCTGGAACCCCGGCCGTGACCACACGCATTGATCCGTTGAGGCTGATATTGATGGCTGAGTCAGGTGCCAACGTCAGTGCTGAAGTGGCCCCGGCCAGAGGCGGCATCCATGGCGCCTGTCCCTTCCCATCCTGCCCATGACAGGAGGCACAGCGCGTCTCGTAAAGGTGTCCCCCGGCGCTGACGAATTCCGAAGCAGCTGCCGCCTCGTATTGCCATGGCGCGCCATCGCGCTGTGGATCACCCGGCAAGGACTTGAGGTAGTGAGCGATAGCCGCTAGGTCGTCGTCGTTCAAGAATTGCGTGGAATTATTGAACGCCTCGGTCATCGAACCAAAAACCACCGCATGCTCATTGCGCCCGGTTTTCAGGAACTGCGCGATATCCGCTTCGCTCCAGCGCCCCAGCCCCGTGTTGGGGTCGTTGCGCAAGCTGGGGGCGTACCAGCCATCCAGCAGTGCGCCGGCCAGGAACTGGTCACCGGCATCACTCAACGCTTTTTCATTGAAAGCCGGGCCGCGTGGCGTATGGCAACTGCCGCAGTGGCCTGCGCCCTGGACCAAGTACGCGCCGCGATTCCACTGAGCGTCTCTGGCGGATTGTTCAACGAAGGTTGCAGCCTCAGTGAACAAGCTATTCCACAGCGAGATGGGCCAGCGCATGTTCAGCGGCCAGGGAATTTCGCTCGGTTTGTTGGGTTTTGCTGCCGGGCTGACGCCGTGCATGAAGAAGGCGTACAAGGCCCGCACATCCTCGTCTGTCAGCTTGGCGTACGAGGGGTAAGGCATCGCGGGGTAAAGCCGGCGCCCTTCAGGGGCAACACCTTGGCGAACGGCACGGTCGAAGTCAGCCAGGCTGTAGTGACCGATACCTGCCGCGCGGTCGGGGGTAATGTTGGTCGCGTAAATGGTCCCCAGTGGCGTAGCCATCGCCAGGCCTCCGGCGAATGGGGGACCCTCCGGCAAGCTGTGGCAAGCCACGCAGTCGCTAGACCGGGCCACATACTCGCCGCGCTGCACCAGTGCCGCGTCGCCTGTGGCAACACTGCCTGCGGCGTCGAGCGCCGACGCCGGCATCCGGGTGCCATACCAAACCAGCAGGACCAACGCGACGAGACCGACCAATGCCAGTGTGCCGGCAACTTTTTTGTAATGCCGTCTGCTCATGGACACGTCTCCCGTCAGGCTGGTTGGCTAAAGGTGTAGCTGGAGAACGGCATGCTGCGAAGGCGCTGGCCGGTAAGCCTGGCCACGGCATTGGCCACTGCCGGCGCCACAGCTGGCAGCGGTGGCTCACCGATGCCGCCCATTTTGGCGCCGCTCTCGATTACTTTAACGTGCACCCTTGCCATGCGGGCGGGCGGCAAGATCGGGTAGAGATCATAGTTACGTGCGCGCGGTTTGCCGTCGACGTACACCGCTTCTTCTACCAACGCCTGGGACAGGCCAAGGGCCACTGCGCCATTGACCTGCGCTTCGACAATGGCGGGGTTGACGATGCTACCGGGGTCTATCGCCTGCCAAATGTCGTGAACCTTGATCTGGCCATTTTCAATCGACACCTCGGCGACCACCGCTGTTTCCGTACCAAAGGGCGAGGCCATGGCCACACCCCGCGCGCGTCGTGAACCATCTTCAGCGGTGAACGGCCCACGTTTCCAGCCACCGGACATTTCAGCGACGGACTGCAGCAGATGGGTCAACCGCGCGTTGCCTTGCAACAAGTGCAGACGAAGCTCAAAGGGGTCATGGCCACCCTTGTCGGCCAGTTCGTCCAGAAACGCCTCGTAAAAGAAGTCATTGAGCGAATTGCCCACCGAGCGCCAGTAGCCAAGCATGACAGGGCCCTTGACGTAGATTTGGGCAATGCGCCGATTGGGAATCGCGTACGCCTTGTCGGTCAAGCCTTCAACGGCCGACGGGTCGAGCTTTGCACCTTGCTTGCCGGCAAGACCCTCGGTCGGCCCCTCGGTGGCGCTCACCGCCTCGAGTGCGATGGGGAAGCCCTTTTCATCCAGCGCTGCGCGAAACTTAACGACGGCCATAGGGCGCAGCACGTCGCGCAGAAACTCTTCCTCTCGGCTCCAAATCAGCTTGATCGGGCGCCCGACTGCCTTCGCCAATTCGATGGCCTGCGGGTATGGGTTGGCGGTTTCGTACAGGAAGTGCCGCCCGAAAAAGCCGCCGAGCAACGGCGTATGTAGCGTGATATTAGAAGGGTCCAAGCCGGTACGTTTCGCAATGTCCGCCAAGAAAAAGTCCTGAGCCTGATTGGGCAACCAGATTTCCAGCGAACCATCGGAATGAAAGCGGGCCAATGCTGAAGGGGGTTCGAGTTGCGCGTGATTGACGTATTGGTTGTGGTAGCTGGCTTCAACGTGCGTAGGCGCCTTTGCTAGCGTGCCGGAGAAGTCGCCTTCCACCTCGGCATCACGCCCCGGCCCGGGCTCATTGGCCAGACGCTCACGGAACGCCACCGTGGAGAAGTCGGCGGGCATCACCCGCAAAGGCGAATCGGCAGCGGGCTCCTGCCATTGCACCTGTATGGCTTCGACGGCACGTTTGGCGTGCCACCAGCGCTCGGCGACGACTGCCACGGCGCCGGACAAGCTATGCACCGAGTGCACCCCCTTCATCGCCTTAACCTGCGCTTCGTTGCGCAACTCGCCCACCGTCATGCCCAGGCGTGGCGCATGTTGCACGGCGGCGTGGAGCATGCCGTCCACCTGCATGTCGATGGTGTACAGCGCTTTGCCGGTGGACTTGTCGTAGCTGTCCAGACGGCGTACAGGCTTACCGATCCAGCGAAACTGGCTGGGGTCGCGCAGCGTGACGCTCTCGACAGCGGGCACTGCCAGGTCTAACGCAAGGCTGGCCAGCTCGCCGTAGCTCAGCAAACGTCCAGAAGCCACATGCAAAACGTGGCCAGGCTCGGTGGTCAGTTCAGTCACCGGCACATTCAGACGTGCGCTTGCGGCCTGCAGCAACATCGCGCGGGCAAGGGCTCCCAGCCGGCGCATGGTCGGGTAACTCATGCGCACCGACATGCTACCGCCGGTAATGCGCAATCCATTTTCCATCACCACATACGCTTCGCCGGGCGGCGCGCTTTCGACTACAAAGGTCGATGGATCGGCATCCAGTTCCTCGCCGACTATTTGTGCCATGGCGGTATAGGTGCCCTGACCGCCCTCAATAAAGGGGCATAGCAGTCGGATAGTGTTATCCGGGCGGATCTCAAGAAAAGCGCTAACTTGGGTGCCTGCCGCTTGGCGCTCGGCCGCCATCGCCTGCATACGTGCAGAACCCAGCGGCACGCCAAAACCGAGCACCAACGCGCCAACAGCCGTGCCAGCAGAGGCCACGAGAAAGCGACGTCGCGATAGATTGATCGGCTCACCAAGGCCGGTATCACCATGCTTATTCATCAGATCGTCTCCCCGGCTGGCGCCGCAACGATTGCAACGTCGGTTGCCAGCTCGTGGACGGCAGAATTGATGGCGTTGTAGGTGCCGCAGCGACACAGATTGACCATCGCCGCCGCGATCTGCACATCACTGGGCTTGGGGTTGCGCTTGAGCAGGGCTGTCGCGGCCATGACCTGGCCAGACTGGCAATAGCCGCACTGGGCGACCTGATGCTCAACCCACGCAGCGACCACACGCTTTCCGATATCGTCGGTTTCTATCGCCTCGATCGTGGTGATCTCTCGGCCCACCACCCCGGCTACCGGAGTAACGCACGAGCGTACAACGTTGCCGTCCACCAGTACCGAGCACGCGCCACATTGCGCTAGACCGCAGCCGTACTTGGTACCGGTCAGCCCTAGGTCATCGCGGATAACCCATAGCAGCGGCGTATCCGCCTCGGCATCGACCTGGTAGGTTTTTTGGTTTATTCGCAGTTCCATGGCTCACCTGCTTTCACGAGGGTTAGTCTTTTGGATGAAGGTATTCGGAGGGTGTTCTCAGTGCCTCAGGAACTTAGCATTCGCCCGCAAATTCAGAATCCGAGGATTCCGATAGCCGTTATTAGCTGAGCTCATCAATATCTTGTCGCCATCGGTGGCGTCGTCAGCCCCTGATTTTTTCCAAGGTCACAACAATGCGCTCAGCCGCCTCTTGGTCACCGTGGCGTTTGAGGTCGCTAGCCACTTGGTTCAACTGCTGCGCCGTGAGGCCAACATTCATGCTGATCTTCAGGTGCGACGCCAACTGCGACGCTAACCCTGGCATCGCGGCAAGTGCCCCAACAGTGGCCAGTTCGCGAGTAGCCCAATCGAGGTTGTCTCGAGCGAAGATATCGCCGAACAGGTGAACCTTCAGAAACTGGTCAATCGCAGGGGCGAACTCAAACAACGGTCCTGAGACCGGTGCACCCACCAGACGGGTTTGATTGTCGGTGCCCAGGTCGAGCAAAGCGTGCCCCGACGGCACGGGGCCTGGTTCGCGTCCCGGCTCGTCTTGAACTCCGCCTGCTTCGCGCTCTTGCAAAACGCTCATCAGCTGCGACAGTGAATTGAGGCTGCGCGGGAACCCGGCGTACGCATAGAGCTGAACCAGGATTTCCTTGCTCTCACTAATCGTCAGACCGGCATCGAGACCGCGATTGAGCGCATCACGCAAACGGGGCATATCGCCGGTGGCCATGGTGGCGCCGATAGGGGCGACAGCCAGTTGTTTTGCAGTCAGGGTTTGCTCAGTCACCGTCTGCGTCTCCGAAATGTGTGTGGTACTGGCACTCGATACGTGAGCACCTAAAACACTGGCCAGCACTACCAGGCCGGCTAATGGCCCTAAGCGGGCATAGTGATATTTACTTGGTTGGGTACTGTTCATCACTGACCTTCTCCATCCAACGGACGTTGTTGCCGTTCTTCATGCCAGTGATAGCTATGTGCGTCATGGCAGTCGATGGCGCGGCGCCATGCCAGTGCTTTACCCCCGGCGGGCAAAACACCACATCACAGGGACGTAGTTCCTGCACTGCCTTTCCCCATTCCTGAGTACGTCCGCCCCCCGCTGTCACGACAAGATATTGTCCTGCAGGATGCGTGTGCCAGGCCGAACGAGCGCCAGGTTCAAAGGTGACGTAGAGCGTTGAGGTGTTGAGTTCGGCCGTTGCAGTCGTCAATGGATCGATCCGCACATGACCAGTGAAATAATCGGCAGGCCCTGTCATCGAAGCCTGCTCACCCGCACGTGTGATTTTCTGGCTGGCAGGGCTCAGCTCGGCCGCGAAGGTTGGTTCGATGCAGTTGGCGGTGAGCAGCGCCAATGCGGCCAAGGTTGAATTAGTGTGCTTGGACGGCATAAGAAGCTCCTGGATCAACGTGCGAGAGGGGGGGCGCACCACGTGACATAGCTGGCCGGGCGGAAGATGACTGAAACTAATCCGCTGAAAACGTCACCCGAACATCATGCCGACCCAGAGCCTGCGAGAGGCCCGCTGGGTTGTCGATGCGACCGAGACGGGTATAGCTGTAAGACGAACTGAAGGATTTATAAAAGACCACTAACGTGTCAGGGCCGTACAGGAGGAAATCACCGTTGTGGATTGTTCCAGGCCGATAAGTTTGAGTGGGTAACGGGCGCTGCAAGGTGACGTGCTTTTCGTTGTCGTTCAGATCGCTCATGTCCAGGGTGAGCGGCAAACGGGCGGCAAGCTCCCGAGTGCTCCGGTTGTCCTCAAGGGTAATGGCGAAGCGCTGTTGGCCTATGGTCATCCACATCGTGTAGTTCTCCATCCCTGTTGATGGGCCGGCGATATCTGTCGCGGCTGCGAGGGGCAATGCCGATAGGGCAAATGGCATCAAGGCCGCGAACCAGAGGCCCTTCCATCCAGGGACATAATCGAAAAACATGGCCTTGCTCCTTGGAATAGAGGATTCACCGGGTGTGCGGCACCGGCGAACGAGAGGTTAGAAAGGTCAACAAGGCGGCAAGCATCAGCATCGTGGCGCTGGCGATAAAGGTGCTCTGGTAGCCGAGAGCGTCAAAAAGTACACCGCCGACTGTGGAGCCCACGGCAATAGCCAATTGGACAATCGCCACCATCAGGCCGCCGCCCGCCTCGGCGTGATCAGGCAAGGCGTGCGCAATCCAGCTCCACCAGCCCACGGGCGCTGCTGTCGCAATAAAGCCCCATAGACCGAGCAATACCGCTACCGCGATAAGCCAAGTGCCCGCAGGAATCAGCGCTACAGCAATAACCGCCATCAGCAGCGAGATGGTACTTAAGGTGCCGTACAGGCTGCGCTTGAGCACTGATCCGATCAGCGCTGTTCCGCAAAAGCCAGCGACGCCTATCACCAATAGCAGCAGAGAAAGAATCGGCACGTTGACCTGGGTGACTGTTTCCAGAAACGGGCGCAGGTAGGTGAACAGCGTAAATTGGCCCATAAAAAACAAGCCGGCGGCCGCCATGCCCAGCGCCACCTTGCGATTTTTCAGCAGTTTGAAAACATTGCCTGCACCCGGCGAGCGCTTCTGCGCTGCCATGCTTGGCAGGCTTATCCACTGCCAAACCAGCGCAATTAGCGCCACCGGAACCAGGCACAAAAACGCACCACGCCAACCCACAACCGAGCCCAAATAACTGCCCAGTGGCGCTGCCACTACCGTAGCCAAGGCGTTGCCGCTGTTGAAAACAGCCAGCGCCTTGGGCACCTGTGCAGCCGGCACCAGACGCATCGCAGTGGCTGCCGACATCGACCAAAATCCGCCAATCACGACGCCGATCAGGGCTCGCCCAACCATGTAGATCAGGTAGTTCGGGGCAAGCGCCACAATGGCGCCCGATACAGCCATCAAACCGGTCAGAGCCAGCAGTAGGGTTTTTCTGTTCAGCGTGCCGGCGATCCAACTGATCGACAGGCTGGCCAACACCGCAAACGCGCCAGAGATGGCAAGGCCCTGCCCGGCCAAGCCCTGGCTGACCTGCAGGTCGTTTGCCAATGGTGTCAGCAGGCTAACGGGCATGAACTCCGAAGCGATCAGCGCGAATACGCACAGCGTCATTGCATAGACACCTCCCCAATGACCGGTACGCGTAAATGTCTCGCTCAAGACGGTGGCGTTCAGATGGACTTCAGCGGTCATTTCAGGTGGTCCTGAAAGAAATGGGTCAGCTTGGTGAAAGGAATCAAGTCGACGCGGTCGTACAGATCGACATGGCCTGCGTTGGGCACAATGACCAGCTCTTTAGGTTCGCCTGCCAGGCGAAAAGCCTCTTCGCTGAACTCGCGGGAGTGGGCGTTTTCACCTGCAATAAACAACATCGGGCGAGGCGAAATGCTCTCGATATCGACGAATGGGTAGAAATTCATGAATTTGGTATTGCTACTCAGCGTCGGCCGAGTGGTCTGTTGCGGCGTGGAACTGGCCGGGGTGAATTCGCCACGCGGGGTGCGGTAGAAGTCAAAAAACTCGCGCTGGATGGGGTGGGTGTCAGCATTCAGCGCTTGCACCGTGCCGCCGGTGTATTCGATCTTGCCGCCCGTAAATTCCACATAACGCTGCTCGGCCGCCGCCGCGATAACTTGCTTACGCACCTCAAGGGTTTGCGAATGCTTAAGCCCGTTTCGATTGGCGGCGCCCATGTCATACATGCTGACAGTGGCGATGGCTTTCATGCGCGGATCTATCTTGGCTGCACTGATTACAAAGCTGCCGCTGCCACAAATGCCCAGCACGCCTATGCGCTGGCGGTCGATAAAGGGCCGCGTGCCAAGGTAATCCACGGCGGCACTGAAGTCCTCGGCGTACATGTCTGGCAGTACCGCGTTACGGGGTTGGCCTTCGCTTTCGCCCCAAAACGACAAATCCAGGGCCAGGGTAACGAAGCCCTGTTCCGCCAATTTTTGCGCATATAGATTTGAGCTTTGCTCCTTCACCGCGCCCATAGGGTGGCCAACGATAATTGCCGGGCTGCGGGTGGCGCTGTCCAGCCCTTTGGGGATGAAAAGATTGCCCACGACATTGAGCTGGTACTGATTTTTGAAGCTGACCTTTTGTACGGTCACCTTGTCACTTTTAAAGAAATTATCTGCACCGTTGGACATATCGGCTCCTAATGCGGTGAATGAACTGAGTAGAAACCCGAGCATTACGAGAAGTCTTTTCATGGGGCATCCTTATTAGGGAAGGCTAAAGGCGATGCAGGCAGTTAGCGCAAGGCTCAACCTTCTCCATGCCGATCGGGTGGGATGCCGGTTAGTGTTACGCAGTAAAGAGACTTTGATTAGCTAATGAATGCTTAATGCGGATATAACCATGCCTAATCAATCAATCGAGCATGCTCGCTATGGCCAAATCCAATTTCAACGATCTGCTGGCTTTCGTAACCGTGGCGCGGGAGGGCAGCTTTACCCGCGCGGCGGTACAGCTTGGGGTGACGCAATCGGCAGTGAGTCAGGTGGTTTCGGCACTGGAAGCGCGGCTGAAAATTCGCTTGCTTACCCGCACCACGCGCAGCGTATCGTTAACGGCGGCGGGCGAGCGATTGCTGGAAGCGGTGGGTCATCGCTTCGATGAAATCGAGGCCGAAGTGGAAGCTTTGACCGAGCTGCGCGATAAGCCGGCCGGGACGGTACGCATTACCTGCGGCGACAACGTCATCAAGACAACCCTGCTTCCCAAGTTGGCGCCGTTGCTGCAGATGTACCCGGATATCAAGCTGGAATTCGATATCAACTATGGCTTTTGCGATATCGTCGCCGACCGCTTCGATGCCGGCGTGCGCTTCAGCGACACGGTGGCCCAAGACATGATTGCCGTGCCCATTGGCCCGTCGTTACGAATGGCCGTAGTGGCCGCGCCAAGCTATTTCGCGAAAAATCCCTCCCCGAAACACCCTCGCGATCTAGTAGCACACCGCTGTATCGATATCCGTTTTCCCACCTATGACGGCGTGGATGCATGGGAATTCGAACGCCGGGGCAAGAAGCTTAAGGTACGTGTAGACGGCCAGTTGGTATTCAACTCCACCACCCATATCGCCGATGCTGCGGTGAGTGGGCTGGGTATAGCCTATCTGCCCGAGGATGAGTTTGCCCCGCATCTAACCGAAGGGCGACTAGTTCGGGTACTGGAGGACTGGTGTGAACCCTTCGACGGCTTTCACCTGTACTACCCCAGCCGCCGACAACCCTCCCAGGCGTTTTCGCTGGTCGTTGATGCTTTGCGGGTCGATCGTTTGCCGCCGACTTGTGACCCGAGCGAGACGGACGGCTAACCGCTCTCACTGGTGCGATTAAGCGCGGAAACGCTCTAGTACAAAGACACATGTAATCAAAGCGACCTGATTGCCCAACGCGATCTTGTGACGAGCAACACCCTAGGGATAGTCGAGACTAGAGGCAAGCTGAGTGTCTGGTATGGGTCGATTAAAGCCCCTTGTGACAGGCAGTAACCGACCCACAGCTGCCTTTGTTCAAACGCAGAAATCAGCCAGTATCTGCCTGCCGTCAAGATCTGTAATCGGTTGTTAAGTCACCGCCGTTGGAACACGTGCGCAAAGTGGGTGTCATCCAGAGGCCAATCCGAAGCAGTCAAAAAAGATGAGTCAAAATGCATAGACAAGACACGCAAGAACTCCCATAGCAACAGCGACTACCGCAAGCTAGAATCGGAGCATCAGGTAATCCAATCCCTTTCGCCTTTGCGGGCAGGAGAGGCTCAAGCAGACCGAACTCATGAATTACATCAAGCTCCTCGCCATATTCGCTTTGCAGAACTTTCTAAGTGCTTGCCAATCGGGAGAAGATAATGCGCTTGTTGTGCTCGACCAGCATGACCGAGCGACCATATCGTCCTACGTCAGTGACTAGCAAGTCATGTTTTTTGGTACGTACAAGATTGAGCAAATGAGTAATGGTCATGTTGTAGTAATAACCGCTCAGTGCGGTACGTTGAGGTTCATCTATAAGCGCCCCCAAGGGTTGCGCATGTTGAACGATGAGGTGACCAACGAATCTGCCTACCGGTGCGGTCTAGGTACGCAGGCGAGTAGTAAGGTTTGGAATTTAGCCTTGAAGCCTTTGACTGGCCCATCCATGATCCCACCAGGTGATTGGCCTAATTAGCCTGACAGATCCAAAAAATAAACATTACTGATACAGGTAACAACGTCTGCGTGTGGTCTTGTATTGGCAACAAAAATAAGAGAGATAGATGAACCTTAAAAAAAACATTGAAATTGAATATTTGCGCGGGATCGCCATCGTAATGACGGTGGTAACGCATTCAAATTTGCTCTTGCCGTTCCATGCAGTATTCATGGAAAAGCTGTTTAACGTCTATTCTCCCTGGACAGGAGTAGATTTGTTTTTTTGCATCTCAGGGTACGTCGTAAGTAAGGCATATCTTGACTACTTTGATAAAAGTAAAGCTGAAGGAAAATTTGGTGTCGCTGCGGCATCCTTCTGGATCAGACGTGCCTACCGCCTTCTTCCGACTGCTTGGCTATGGGTGCTTATCCCCCTCGTCTTTTCGATATTTTTCAATCAATCGAATGCGTTCCAGTCGTGGTTTTATAATCTACGCAGTTTCACAGCCGTGGCCACATTTAGCGGTAACTTCGCGAACCAATATGGACTACTTTTAGGTCCTAACTCGGTTTATTGGAGTCTGGCACTTGAGGAACAGTTCTACTTTGTATTTCCGCTCTTTCTGCTATTGATAACGTCCACTCGATGGCGGGTAATCGCCTTGGTCGGGCTCATAGCTGCCCAGTTTTGTCTAGATCGAAATGCCTTCGCTCCCCCTCCAGCAGGCATGCTTTTCTCATTTCGACTAGATGCCATGATGTGGGGGATTCTGTTGTGTTTTTTTACGCGCACGACTTTGTACAAGGATATTGAGCCGACTGTGCTCGGCGCTAGTTTGCTCAAGCGTTTCACTTTGACTGTGTTTCTTCTTTACATGCTTGGTGCTATTGCTGGCCAACTAATAGCGACCCCTATAGCCGTAGGTCTGATTGCGATAAATGCTTTGATCCTAGTTTGGCTTGCGAGCTACCAAAAAGGCTACATTTACTGCCCGTCGATGCTGAGCAGCCTGCTTCAGTGGCTGGGTTCGCGTTCCTATGCTTTATACGTGATCCATATGTTTGCCTACCATTTAAGTACGGAAATTTGGAGCCGAGTAGCCTTAAAAGAAGGGTTGATGCTTGCTCAGGGCTATACTATTCAACTTTTGCTCACGTCAGTAATTACCATGATTGTGCTCAGCGAGTTAAACTACAGGTTTGTCGAGGTTCCATTGCGGCGAAGGGGTGCCGAGATAGCACGTCAGAAGATGGAGAACGTTCTTACCGAAGGCGCGGCCGGTAACCACCACACAAAAGTAAAGATGCAACAGAAAGAGTTTTCGTAATCATTAAAGTGAGCGGATTGTTAGTGGGTGACTAAAGGAATAGTCAAAACCCTCAATAATAAATCCTGCTTCGGCGGGATTTATGCATTATTCATTATTATTGAAACTGTGGAAAACGCAGTATTTTGAATGACCGCTTTTGGCCGATTTCTGCCGGTCATGCCCACGAATCGTGCTGGTCAAATCCGATGCAAATGACTGGTTCGGTCGAATGCAAATGGGTGGGCAAGTCTGTGCAATTACCCGCTCATGGTGTTCAACCATGAACGACGCCTCTTCATCCGTTAGATCTTTCAGCGCCTCATTCACTTTTTCCGCCGCCGCCATCATCTGCGCTTCTTCGCGTCGGCACATGTAGTTGCGCGAGTCGCTGAAGATGACCATTTGTCCCGGTTTGACCTGTTCGCCGAGATGGCGGTTTAGGGAGCGGAATTCGCGGCGCAGGGCATCGCTGGGCGTGGTTTCGTAGAGCGCACGCTCCAGCGCTTCGCGGCTCATGGGTTTTTGGACGATGTGAAAACCCGACTCTGCCGGTTGCGGCAGGATGTAGGCGTGCTCTTCCACCAGATGCTGCGCCGGTGGTGGCTCGGGTTTGGGTTTGAAGGCGTTCCAGGAGGCGCCGCCGCTATCGGCAACAACGCGTGGTTTCACCACGACCCAGTCGCCGTTGCGAATGGCTTCGACGAGTTTTCGCTGGTTGGCACCCTGCAGGTAGTTGGATTGATTGAGGCCCATTGCATTGAGCATGTCATCGAAACCCGGCAGTTCATCCGGGCGGTTGAGAGCCTGTCGAAAGGTATCCATGGCTTGGTGGCTGTCGAGTACCTGTTGGGCGTGGGTATCGTGTTGGTTAATGAGTCTGGTCACGTCCGTGTCCCGTTCTGCAAAACGCGGGACTTTGGCGAGCGACCTCAAGCTTGTATGCCGGGTGATTCTCTTTTATGTGTAGGGTTATTCCGATTTTTTGTGGCGGTTGGTGCTCGGCAAATGGACGGTCAACCGGACCCTTGGCGGCCTCGACTCACGGGCCTGAAACCACAACCCCCCTGTGGGAGCAAGCTTGCTCGCGATTGCGCGGTGTCAGTCACCCTCTCTATTGACTGATAGGGCTCTTCGCGAGCAAACCCGCTCCCACCGGGGGATTGTTGTTGAGTCAGTTGAAGGTGATGTGGAAATAGCCCAACTGCGGATCCCGCCCCATCGGCGGCACCCGGGACACGAAGATGTCCTGCACTCGCCCGATTTCCGGCAGTTCCAGCGCACACAATCCGTCGACAAATTCAGTCGGCTCCAGACTTCTCAGTTCGACATTGAATGGCATTCGCTCGCTGTAGCGCATTTTTGCGGCGGGCTGCTCTTCGAGGTGTTCGATATGGATCTGCAGTGCACTGCCATCGGGCAGGTGCAGGGTGCCAATCCGGCCCAGCAGCGCCTGGAAATGTTGGCTTTGAACCGTTTGCAACATGGTTTCGCTCCAGCCAGTCAGGAAACCGGGGGAGGGTAGCCACCCCCGGCAGTCGGTCAGTTGCGGGACGGGAAAATGCCTTGCAGCGCGATGCTGAAGTTGAGCACCAGATACGGGTTCATGATCGCCATCGACTGGCCGTTGCCCGTGGGGGTGATGGTCCCGCTGATCGCGGTCTGCGCACCTTTGAGGGCGACGGGCGAAGCGCCTTGTGCGTCCGAGAAGATATTCGCCAGACCGGGCCCGGTGCCCGAAGCACCGATATAGGCGTTGGTGGCCGTCGGGGCGCCCAACGGGTTGCTCGCCGGGTTGGCCAGTTGCACGGTGGTGGTGGCCGCGAGGCCAGCCAGTGAGTGAGTGTGGTTCGGCAGATTATTGAGGGTCGGTATGACGGCTTCAGTGCCGGAAATTTCACCCATTACGCGAGTCGACAGGCCGGGACCGGTGCCCTGGCAGACCGGCATTCGGCTCTGCAGATTGGGCAGTCCGAACGTCTGGACACCGTTGCCGCCATAGTTGGTGCCCAGCAACGCAAACAGCGCGCTGTATTGCGAAACACTCATCATCTGACCGTTGCACAAGGCCCAGCCGCTGGGCGCATAGTTGAAGGCAAACGTCAAAACAGTGCCCATGTAAACGTCCATAAAGTCCTCTCCCTTCTGATTGATGGTCGGCGGGCCGCGCGAGGATTCAGGCTGCGGTGATGCCTCCCCCTCCTTTGCCAGATTACGCCACGGCTCAGCGTAGACCCGGATCGGCGAGGTTGCCGAATGTCGTGAAACAGTACGCCGGCATCGACGGCTGTCGCGTGGCTGACCTAAAGTGACCGGCAGGTTTCGGGGGATCTGCATTCGCAGTGTTTTGCCACGGGCCAGAGGAAACAATGACGCTAAACAGAGTCACGCCGGTTGGCGACACGCAAGACCCCCAGGCAACACCCGGCTCCTGGTTCGGCAACTGGCGAGTGATCCTTTGGGCGAAAAAACAATGGCTGCTGCCCATCATGGCGCTGGCCGCGATTGTGCGTTTTTACGATTTGACGGCCGCCGCGATCTGGGGCGACGAAGGTTCCAGCCTGCTGCTGGCGCGTTATTCGCTGGGCGGGATCTGGAACCATGCGGCGTTCGATGTGCATCCGCCGCTGTACTTCATGCTGCTGCATGGCTGGATCGAACTGTTCGGTGACGGGATTTTCGCGATCCGTTGCCTCAGCGCGCTATTGGGTATTGCTGTGGTGGGCGCAGGGGTGTGGCTGGTGGATCGGTTGGCCACCCGCCGCGCCGCGATCATCGCCGGAGTGCTGCTGGCGTTGCTGCCCACGGCGGTGCGCTATAGCCAGGAAGTGCGCATGTATTCGCTGCTCGGGCTGTTGCTCATTGCGGCGAGCCTGGCGTTGGTCTACTGGATCAGACATGCGCAACGCAGGCGTTATCGGGTGTTTTACGTGCTGTTGATGAGCGCGGCGCTCTACACCCATTACTTCGCGGTGTTGGCGGCGTTGAGTCACTGGATTTATCTGGGCGTGATTCGTACCCAACGCGGTTATCGATTCCGGCATATTCAACAACTGCCATGGTGGCTGGCGAACCTGGCCATTGCCGGACTTTATCTGCCGTGGTTACCCAAACTGCTGAATCTGATGCAGCACATGGAACAGCTTAAGGCCGCTAGCGATGTGGGCTGGGAAGACCCCGTGAGCCTGACCTCGTTGCCGGCGATGATCTGGTCCTGGCTGATTCAGGATGATGGCGCAAACCTGCCGCTGCTGGTCTTCATCGCGATGCCAATGGCCTTGCTGGTGCTGGCCGGGGTGGCATTGGCACGCGACCGCAGCGTGTCGCGCGGCAGTGTGCTGCTGGCGCTCTACACCGGCCTGCCGCTGTTGCTGGTGTTTGCGGTGTCGTTCATCACCCCGGTGTTCATCGAACGCTACCTGACGGCGTTTGCGTTGGGCCTGCCGATGCTTGCGGCGTTGGCCATCGACCGTTTGTACAGCCGTGTACGGAGCCTGGCGCTGGCGGTGCTGGTGTCGCTGGTCGGGGTCGAACTGATTGGCGTGAACAACAACGCCACGGTCGACAGCAATGATCAACTCGACCATATGGTGAGTTACGTCAATCAGCACTTCCAGCCCGGTGACGGCATCGTCATCAGCGACATGCTCTGGTACCTGAGCTACGTCTATTACGATCAAACCGGCGCTCAAGTGCGTCTCTACACGCCACCCCGCGCGGACGGCCATTCGACGCGGCCGAACGAATACGGTTTTGGCACGCTGGTCACCCCTGGCGTCTACCTCGACAGCTTGGCCGAACTGACGGGCTATTGCCGGGTCTGGCTGGTGGGAACGCTCGATGAACCTGGAGAATTCCTGCCATTGCCGGCGACTTGGCAAGTCGGCGCCGAGGTGCGCGCCGGTGGGGCGCAAGCGCGATTATTCGTCGTGAAGCCGGCAGTGGAATAAGTCCTGCGCGGACTTAATCGATTCACCTTTTTATTCGCGATAAAAATTTAACCGGTTAGTCCTTTTTGCTCTTGAATGATGTCAAAACACTACTAGTCGTAGGGTTGTTCTTGAACTACGCTTCGTCGAACAAAAGGACTTCCGATTACGGTGAATGGATTGCAGCAGTTCCACTTTGTCGCCGGTTTGCCGCGCTCAGGCTCGACCCTGCTTTCTGCGATCCTGTTGCAGAATCCGCGGTTTCACGCCGGTATGACCAGCCCGGTGGGCTCGCTGTTTGCCAGTGTGCTGGAGCAATGCAGCGCCGGCAGTGAGTTCGGCGCGGTGATCGACACCGAGACGCGCCGCCGTTTGCTGCGGGGTCTTTTCGATTCCTACTACGCCGACAAGACCGACAAACCGGTGGTGTTCGACACCAACCGTCAATGGAGCTCGCGGCTGCCCGCGCTCAACGACCTGTTCCCCAACGCCAAAATCATCGCTTGCGTGCGCAACGTCGCGTGGGTGATGGACAGCCTTGAACGCCTCTACCGCGCCAATCCTTACGAAAACACCAAGCTGTTCGGCGACGCCGTCGAGCGCAACACGGTCTACAGCCGCTGCGAAACCCTGGCTCAGCGTAACCGGCTGGTGGGTTTTGCCTGGGCGGCGCTCAAGGAAGCCTATTACGGCGAGCACGCCGACTCGCTGCTGATCATCGATTACGACTTGCTGACCCAGGCCCCGGAGCGGGTACTGCGGCTGGTCTACGATTTTATCGGCGAGCCATGGTTCGAACACGATTTTGACCATCTGGCGTACGACGCGCCGCAATTCGATCAAGCCCTGGGCGTTGCCGGCCTGCACAAGGTCAAACCCAAGGTCGCTCTGGAGTCTAGGCGCACGATTCTGCCGCCGGACCTGTTCAAGCAATACGCTGATTTGTCTTTTTGGCTCGATGGCTCAGCCAGCGCTGCCAATGTCATTCGTATGAAGTCCGACGCCGCGATCAGTTGATCGCGGCGTTTTTCATTGATGCGTCAATAACTGTGTTCGAATCCGGGTGAGCAGCATGTGGTGGAGCAAGCAGAAGTCGCGAGTAACCGAATGTCAGCAGACGCTTGCCGCGCCGATGATCATGTCGCTGGAGCCGCGCATGCTGTTCGACGGTGCCGTTGCGGCAACGGTGGCCGATACCGCTGCCCAGGCTGACAGCCACGCCACGGCGGAGGCAGCGAAAACGCCGACGGCCGATCAGCCGGTGGCCAGCAAGGACACCCACGGTCAGGCCGATGCGACACCAGCCGCCAGCCCCGTCGCCGTGCCGGGTCAGAGCGTGGTGTTCGTCGATTCCCGGGTCAAGGACGCCGACAGCCTGCTCCAGGGCATTGCTCCCGGCACTCAGGTGGTGAAACTCGACGCGACCAAGGACGGCTTGCAACAGATCGCCGATTATCTCGATCAGCATCAAGGCGTCAGCTCGGTGCAGATCATTGCCCACGGCAACGCCGGCGATCTGTGGCTGGGCAACAGTTATCTGTCTGCCGACAACGTCGCGCAACGCAGTGCGATCCTCGGCGAAATCGGCAAGGACATGAACGTTGGCGGCGACATCCTGATCTACGGCTGCTACACCGCCGAGGGGGATCGCGGCTTGAGTTTCGTCGACTCGCTGGCGCAACTGACCGGCCGGGATGTGGCCGCTTCGAACAACCGCACCGGTGTCGGCGGCGACTGGGATCTGGAAATTGCCACCGGCACCATCGAAAGCGCCAACGTCCTGTCGACCAAGGCGATGAGCGAATATCAGTGGGGCCTGGCCACCTGGACCGCGACTAACAACCTCGACTCGGGTGTCGGCTCGTTGCGTACCGCACTGGCGTCTGCGCAAAACGGCGACATTGTCACGTTCAACGCCGGCATGACCGTGCAGCTCAACTCCGAGTTGTTGATCAACAAGAACATCACCGTCGATGGCGATCTGAATAACGACGGCGTGGCTGACGTGACCCTCGATGGGCAATACAAGACCCGTGTGGTGGAAGTCACTTCCGGCAGCACCGTGACACTGGACGGGCTGGTGATTACCAAGGGACTGGTGGCCGGCAACGGCGGTAACGGTGGCGCGGCAGCGGCGGGCGCCATGGGTGGCGGGATTTTCAACGCCGGCATTCTTACGCTCAATAACGTGACGGTGACTGCCAACGCCGCTTCCGGTGGCGGCGGTGGTGGTGGCGTGTCCGGTGGATACTCCGGCGGCGGCGGCGGTGGCGGCGGTGGGATCGGTGGCGGTAACGGTGGCCATGGCGGTTCGACAGGCCCAGGCAACTTGAGCTATGCCGGTGGGGCCGGCACTGCCAATACCGGTGGTTATGGCGGCGGCTACACCCAGAACGACATGGGCGGGCGCGGCGGTACCAACATTGGCGGCGTCGGCGGCAATGGCGCCTCCGGCTACAGTCACGGCGGCAACGGCGGCTCCGCGACCAATGGCACGCTGTCCATTGGTGGCGGCGGTGGTGGTTCGGGCTGGAACGCGGTCGGCGGCGTTGGTGGCAGCGCGGCCGGCGGTATTTACAACGCCTCGACCGGCACCTTGAAAGTCATCGGCACGTCAGTCATCAGCAACAACCTCGCGGCGGGTGGCGGCGGCGGTGGGGGTGGCAGCGGCGGCAACCTTGCCAACGGCGGTGATGGTGGCCGCGGCGTCGGGGCCATCTGGAACAACGGCGGTACGGTATTGATCACCGCTGCCAACGTCGCCGCCATGACCGGCAACGCGGCGGCCAGTGGTGTTGGCGGTCCTTCAAACAGCGGCTCGGCAGGCGCTTCGCCCAGTTCCACGGCTGCGGTTTACAGTACCGGCGGCACGTACAACCCCAACTACGTCGAGCCACCGACCGCGACCATCGTACTGGCGGACAGCGCTCTGAAAATTGGCGAAACCTCGCTGGTGACCATCACCTTCAACACGGCAGTCACCGGTTTCACCAATGCCGACCTGACCATCGCCAACGGCACGTTGACGGCCGTGAGCAGCAGCGATGGCGGAATCACCTGGACCGCGACTTTCACGCCGACCAACGGGATTACCGACACCACCAACGTCATCACTCTGGACAACACCGGTGTGGCGACCGTCTCTGACGGTACCGTGGGTATCGGAACCACCAATTCCAGCAACTATGTGATCGATACCCAGCGCCCGACAGCCACTGTCGTTGTCGCTGACACGGCCCTGAAAATCGGTGAAACGTCGCTGGTGACCATCACCTTCACTGAAGCGGTCAGCGGTTTCACCAACGCCGACCTGACCATCGCCAACGGTACGTTGTCCGCCGTGAGCAGCAGCGACGGAGGTATTACCTGGACGGCGACGTTTACGCCGAGCGCCGGTGTCACCGACACCACTAACGTGGTCACGCTGGATAACACCGGGATCGCTGATCTGGCCGGTAACGCCGGCAGCGGTACGACCGATTCCAACAACTACGCCATCGACACTGTGCGCCCGACGGCCACCCTTGTCGTCGCGGACACCGCGCTCAAGGCTGGGGAAACCTCGCAGGTCACCATCACGTTCAGCGAGGCCGTGACCGGTTTCACCACCGCCGATCTGTCCGTGGCCAACGGCAGCGTGAGCGGTTTGAGCAGCAGCGACGGCGGGATCACCTGGACGGCGACCTTCACGCCAACCAATAACGTCAGCGATACCACCAACCTGATCACCCTGGACAACACCGGTATCTCCGATCTGTCCGGCAATGCCGGCAGCGGCACCACCGATTCGAACAACTACGCCATCGACACGCAGCGTCCGACCGCGACCATCGTCGTCGCCGACAACGCCTTGAGAATCGGCGAAACCTCGTTGGTGACCATCACCTTCTCTGAAGCCGTGACGGGTTTCAGTAATGCCGACCTGACCATCGCCAATGGCACGCTGAGCGCCGTGAGCAGCAGCGATGGGGGGATCACCTGGACGGCAACCTTCACGCCGACCGCCAACATTACCGATGCCACCAACCTGATCACCCTGGACAACAGCGGGGTCAGTGACTCGAACGGCAATGCCGGCAGCGGCACCACCGACTCCAACAACTACGCCATCGACAACCAGCGCCCGACGGCCACCGTCGTGTTCGCCGACACTGCCTTGAAAATCGGCGACACATCGTTGGTGACCTTCACCTTCTCCGAAGCGGTGACCGGGTTCAGCAATGCCGATCTGACCATCGCCAATGGCACGCTGACGGCCGTGAGCAGCAGCGATGGCGGTGTCACCTGGACGGCAACGTTCACCCCGACCAGCAATATCACCGACGCCACCAACCTGGTGACCCTGGACAACACCGGCATCGCTGACCTGGCCGGTAACGCCGGCAGCGGCACCACCGATTCGAACAACTACGCCATCGACACGCTACGCCCGACCGCGACCATCGTGCTGGCCGATACCAGCCTCAGTGCCGGTGAAACCTCGCTGGTGACCATCACCTTTTCCGAGGCCGTGACAGGCTTCACCAACGCCGATCTGAACATTCCCAATGGCACGTTGACCGCCGTGAGCAGCAGCGATGGCGGCATCACCTGGACGGCGACGTACACGCCCACACTCGGGGTCAACGATACGAGCAACGTTATAGGCCTGAACAACACCGGCATCGCTGACCTGGCCGGTAACGCCGGCACCGGCGTCACCAACTCCGGCAATTTCGTGATCGATACGATGGTGCCGACGGCCACGATCGTGGTCGCCGACAACAGCCTGAGCATCGGCGAGACCACCACGGTGACGATCACCTTCTCCGAGGCCGTGATGGGCTTCAGTAATGCCGACCTGACCATCGCCAACGGCACGCTGAGCGCCGTGAGCAGCAGCGACGGCGGCATTACCTGGACGGCGACCTTTACCCCGAGCGCCAATATCACCGACGCGACCAACCTGATTACCCTGGACAATACCGGGGTGCAGAGCGGGTCTGGCAACGTGGGGGTCGGCACCACTGATTCGAATAATTACGCCATCGACACCCAGCGTCCGACCGCGACCATTGTGGTGGCGGACACGGCGTTGGGCGTTGGCCAGACCACCACGGTGACCATCACCTTCAGCGAGGCGGTGACCGGTTTCACCCTGGCTGACCTGACCGCCGAAAACGGCACACTTTCCGGGCTGAGCACCTCGGACAACATCACTTATACCGCGACGTTTACCCCAGCGGCCGGCATCACCGACACCAGCAACCTGATCACCCTGGACAACACCGGTGTCGTTGACGGGGCAGGCAATGCCGGGAGCGGCACCACCGATTCGAACAACTACGCCGTCGACAGTCAGCGTCCGACCGCCACGATCGTCATGAGCGACAACGATCTGCGCCCCGGTGAAACAGCGACCGTGACCATCACCTTCAGCGAAGCGGTGACCGGTTTCGACAATTCCGACCTGAGCGTCGCCAATGGCACGCTGAGCAACGTGTCGTCGAGCGACGGCGGTATCACCTGGACGGCTACGTTTACCCCGACCATTGGCGTCAGCGACTTCACCAACCTGATCACCCTGAACAATACCGGCATCAGCGATCTGGCCGGTAATGCCGGCACCGGCTCCACCAACTCGGGCAATTACGCAGTGCAGACCGAAGTGCCGACCGCAACCATTGTTGTCGCAGACACCGCGCTCAAGGCCGGGGAAACCTCGACGGTGACCATTACCTTCAGCGAGGCCGTCGCAGACTTCAGTAACGCTGATCTGACCATCGTCAATGGCGCCCTGAGCAACGTCGTGAGCATTGACGGCGGCATTACCTGGACGGCGACGTTCACACCCACCGGCAATATCACTGACACGACCAACGTCATCACCCTCGACAACAGCGGTGTGGTCAATATATCGGGCAACAGCGGCGTGGGCACCACGGACTCGAATAATTTCGCGATCGACACCGCACTGCCCACCGCCACGATCGTGGTGGCCGACAATCGCCTGGGCATCGGCGAAACCACCACCGTGACGATCACCTTCAGTGAAGCGGTGAGCGGCTTTGACCTGTCGGACATCAGCGTCGCCAACGGCACGCTGTCGAACCTGAGCAGCAGCGATGGCGGCATCACCTGGATCGCCACGCTGACGCCGACTGCCAACGTCAATGATGCGACCAACCTGATCGTGATCGACACTGCCGGCGTGCAGGACCTGGCCGGCAACCTCGGTGCGAGCATCGCCATCTCCAATAATTACGTGCTCGACGCGACCCGGCCAACGGTGAGCATCGTGGTCGCCAACCCGACTCTGGGTATCGGCCAGACCACCACCGTGACGTTCACCTTCAGCGAGGCGGTGAGCAACTTCGACCTGTCCGACCTGAGCGTGACCAACGGCGAATTGAGCAACCTGAGCAGCAATGACGGCGGCAAAACCTGGACCGCCATGTTCACGCCAACCGCCAATGTGACCGACCCGAGCAATTTCATCGCGCTCGACACGAGCAACGTCACGGATCTGGCGGGCAACGTCGGCAGCACCGTGGCGGTGTCGAACAACTATGCCCTGGACAGCGAACGGCCGACCGCCACGGTGGTGGTCGCCAATCCGAACCTGGGTGTTGGCCAGACCTCGCAGGTGACGATCACCTTCAATGAGGCGGTCAGCGGTTTTGATCTCTCTGATATCAGTGTCGCCAATGGCACCTTGTCCAACCTGAGCAGCAACGACGGCGGCAAGACCTGGACTGCGACCCTGACGCCAAGCGCCAATGTCAGCAGCGCCAGCAATGCGATTACCGTCAACCGGGGCGGCGTCAGTGACCTGGCGGGCAATAGCGGCAGCGGTGTGAGCCAGTCCGGCAACTACGTGGTGAACACGGCTACGACGCCGACCTTCGTGGTCTCGCCGAATCCACAGTTCCGCAGCAGTGATCCGGTGACGTTCCCCGATGTGCCTTACACCGCGCTGCAACCGATCGTGTTCAGCGCCCCGACGGGCGACCTTGGCTCACCGCTGACTTTTACGCCGTTGTTCGAACAACGGGTGATCGGCAACGGCATCCGCCCCCTGGGCGACATATTCATGAACCACGGTGCCCTGAGCCCGAGTTTCCTTGCTCAGGTGTTCAGCAGCAGTGACAACGTTGGTGACGGCGCCGGCCATGGTTTCCTTGGCTTTGGCGGCGGTGATGGCGGGGTGTTCGGCACCAGCACGCTCTCCAGTCTGTTCAATCAGAACAGCGAGGCCGCGCGTGATTCGCTGAATGCCTTCGGCAGCCATTCGATCAAGGCTGGCGATGTTTCCCAAGGGCTGCGTGGCGTGTTTGGCGCCCCGTCTCTGGTTGAGCAACTGCAGCAACTCAAAGACAGCGAGCAGCACCGGGTCGACAACCTGGCGTCCGCTCTGCAACAGGCCGGCATCAGCGAAATATCGGCTTGACAACACACCACTACTTAACACTGAGCGGGACCTAGGGGCGATCCACGGATGAAAAGAAGTCAGAAGTTGTTCGGCGCCAGCCTGCTGGCGCTGGCGATCAGCGGGTGTGCAGTCACCAGCGAACCGATTGAGCGCAGTGTCAGTGAGCAGCGGGCCAGAACCGACCTGCAAAACATGTACAAGGATCAGGAACCGCTGCGCGGCCCCCTGACGCTGCATCAGGCCATGGCCCGCGCAGTGAAGTACAACCTTGAAGGCCGCTTGAAGATCATGGAGGAAGCGCTGGCCAAGCGGCAGCTCGACCTCGCCAGTTTCGACATGTTGCCGCGCATGGCGCTGGATGCCGGGTATGTGGGGCGTAACAACGTCAGTGCTTCCAGTAGCCAGAGCGTGCGCACCGGCACCCAGTCGCTGGAACCGTCGACCTCGCAGGATCGTGACCGCGAAGTGGCGGATCTGACCATGGTCTGGAACGTCCTCGACTTCGGTGTCAGCTATATCAGCGCCAAACAGCAGGGTGACCAGCGCCTGATCGTGCAGGAGCGTCGGCGCAAAGTGATCAACACCATCGTCCAGGATGTGCGCTCGGCGTACTGGCGAGCGATGGCCGCCGAACGTCTGCTCAAGCAGATCGACAGCCTGATGGCGCGGGTCGACACGGCCCGGAAAAACAGCCAGAGCATGAGCGAGCAGCGCATTGGCGACCCGGTTCAGGCCTTGGGTTATCAGCGCTCACTCATCGAAGCCACGCGGCAATTGGAGGAGCAGCGCCGTGCGCTGTCGCTGGCGAAAACCGAACTGGCCACCCTGATCAATCTGCCGCTGGGCACAAATCTCACGTTGGCCACTGATGATGGTTATCAGGTTCCCGAACTCAAGGTCGATCTGGCGAAACTCGAACAGGAGGCTTTGACCAGCCGTCCGGAACTGCGCGAGCAGGATTACCAGACGCGCATCAGCGCCGCCGAGACCCGCAAAGCCATGCTGCGCTTGCTGCCGGGTCTGGAGTTTTCGGCCGGCGGGCATTACGACAGCAACTCGTTCCTCGTCGAGCAAGGCTGGGCCGACTACGGCGTGAAAATCACCTGGAACCTGTTCAACGTGATCTCTGCTCCGGCGGCGATCAACGTCGCCAAGGCCGGCGAAGAAGTCGCCACTGCACGGCGTCAGGCAATGTCGATTGCAGTGCTGGCGCAGCTCTATGTGGCCAATGCCAACTATCAAGAGGCGTTGCGCCAGTTCAAGACCAGCCAGCAGTTGTCCGACATTGACGGGCAGATCGTTGGCCAGTTGCGCAATCGTCATCAGGCCGCCGGCATTGGTGAGCTGGAGTTGATTCAGGGTGAGCTGAACAACCTGCAAGCCGACCTGCGTCGTGATCTTTCTTACGCCGACCTGCGCAATGCCTACGGCCAGATCTTCGCCAGTGCCGGGCTCGATCCGTTACCGGATCAAGTGCAGTCCACGGACGTGCAGGCGATCGCCAACGCACTGGCCAATCGTGAGTCGGCGTGGGCGGCGGGGGATATCTCGTTGCCAGTGGTGGCGAATGCCTCCGCGCAATGACGTGCTGGCGCCAAGCGCCAGCATCAGCCGTATGCAGCGCGAGGTCCGCAATGGCCATCGCGGTGCGGCCATTCTGCTGACCGGTTTGCCGGCGGCGGGCAAATCGACGCTGGCTCAAGCGCTGCACGCCACGATGTTCGGGTGTGGCTGGCAAACGGTGGTGCTTGATGGCGATAGCTTGCGTATCGGGCTCAATCGGGATTTGGGATTCAGTGACGCGGATCGCCAGGAAAACATTCGCCGCGCCAGCGAGCTCGCCGCTTTGCTGGTGGAAAATGGTCAGATCGTGATTCTGGCAATGATTGCGCCATTGGCCGAACTGCGAGAAGTCTTTGCCCAGCGTTTGGGCGAGGACTATCGCGAGGTCTGGTGCAGCGCCTCATTGGCAGTGTGCGAGCAGCGTGATCCGAAAGGGCATTACGCTCGGGCGCGACGGGGTGAGTTGGCCGGGTTTACCGGGGTCTCGGCACCGTATGAGCCACCGTTGCAGGCCTCGTTGGTGCTCGATACGGGTACGCAGACCGTTGAGGCCTGCCTTGATCGTCTGTTGACCTGGCTCGGCGATTGCTCGGTGCTGCCCAAGACATGAGCCGTCCGGCGTATGCGCGACTGCCGGTGCCGGTGGATTTGCCACTGTTGTTACAAGCGCTGGCGGCGATTGCCGAAGACGCCTGGCGCAGTCACTTCAACACGCAATATTTCTCGGGAGACTGGAGCGGCGTGGCGCTGATTTCGGCGGCCGATGCGCTGACCGAATTGTCGCCCGGACGCGGTCAACCGTTACTGCGCGCGCCTTGGCTGCTGGATGAGCGCTGGCGCCACGGTCTGCGGGATTTGCAACTGGACATCGTCAGTGCGCGATTGTTGCGGTTGGGCCCCGGTGGGCGAATTCATGAGCACCGCGACTACGATCTCGCCGAGCCAGACGCCGATGTGCGCCTGCACATTCCGTTGCTCAGTCCACCCGATGTGGATTTCTGGCTCGACGGTCAACGTGTGCCGATGATGGCGGGGCAATGCTGGTTTCTCGATCTGGCACGACCGCATCGGGTGGTTAACCGCGATACCTCGACGCGGGTTCATCTGGTGCTCGATTGCCGGCCTGGCGCCTGGCTTGCACGGATGATTGATGAAGGGCTGCCGAGTACGCCTCCAGCGCAATGGGCCGACACGGCGCTGCAGCGTTTTCAGCGACTGGTCGCTGAGGATGCCTCGCTGTCCTCAACCTTGCGGGCACTCAACGACCCTGAACAGTTCATCACGCGAACCCTCGAACTGGCCGCCGAACAGGGCTTGCCGTTCTCTCGCGAAGAACTGCGCGCGGCGATGCGCCAGGGACGGCGGCAATGGAACGAACAATGGAGCGGCTGAACCTGGACGGCTGGTTACCGGTGCGTGTCTGGCCGGTCGCAGGGCGTTGGCAGGTGGATTGGTGCTGGTTCGGCGATACGCCACTGCATCAGCCCTTTTTTCGCGACGCGGTCGAGGAGGCATTGCGCCTGCCGTTCAATCAGGCATTTCGTCGACAGACGCCGCTGTCGGCGCTGACCGATTGGCAGGCGCAAAGTCCGGGGGTGGCGCCGAGCGCATTCATTTTGCACGCCTCGCGCTGCGGCTCGACGCTGATCAGCCAGATGCTCGCCCGGCTCGATGACCACATCGTCGTCTCGGAACCACCGCCGCTGGACGCCTTGTTGCGCAGCGATCTGCCGGCGTCTGAACGTCGAGCCGCTATCAGCGGATTGCTCTCGGCTTACGGGCAGCGTCGTCGAGGCGTGGAGCAGCGGTTGGTGATCAAGCTTGATGCGTGGAACATCGGTGAGTGGCCGCTCCTGCAAGACTGTTTTCCTGATACGCCATGGTTGTTTCTGTATCGCGACCCGTTGGAAATCGCCGTTTCCCACCTGCGCCGCCCGGGCATGCACATGGTGCCGGGCATGCTCGGCGACTGCGTGCTGGAGGACGGTTTGCCGTTTGAGGGGCGTGAGGATTTCATTGCCCGGCGCTTGGGTCGATTGCTGGAGGCGGGTAGGACGCAATGCGAAGTGTCAGGTGGGCTGCCCGTCAATTACAGCGAGTTGCCCGGGGCGATGGCAGGGCGATTGGCAAGTTTTTTTCAGTTGAGCGCTGAGCAGCTTCAGCAGGCGTTCGCGGCGACGGCGCAACATGCCAAGCAGCCCTCACGGACGTTCGTCGCCGACAGCGACGAAAAGCGCGGCGCGGCTTCGGCGTTGTTGCACAGGCATGTGCAACATTTCGCGCACGCGCCCTATGAAGCGCTGGAACGCTTGCGTCATCTCAGGACTTGGCCGACAAATCCGCCATCCCCTTGAGTAACTCGATCGGCAGCGGAAAGACGATGGTCGAACTCTTGTCGCCGGCAATCGAACTCAAGGTCTGCATATAACGCAACTGCATGGCCCCTGGCTGACGGCCGAGCATTTCGGCGGCCTGCATGAGTTTTTCCGAGGCCTGCAACTCGCCTTCGGCGTGAATCACCTTGGCCCGTCGTTCCCGTTCGGCTTCGGCCTGTTTGGCGATGGCGCGCACCATCGACTCATTGAGGTCGACGTGCTTGATCTCAACGTTGGCGACCTTGATGCCCCACACGTCAGTCTGGGCGTCGAGCACTTGCTGGATGTCGATGTTCAACTGCTCGCGCTCGGCCAGCAATTCATCCAGCTCATGCTTGCCCAGTACCGCACGCAGGGTGGTCTGAGCCAACTGGCTGGTGGCGGAGAGGAAGTTCTCGACCTGAATGATCGCCTTTTGTGGGTCGAGCACGCGAAAGTACAGCACTGCATTGACCTTCACCGAAACGTTGTCGCGGGTAATCACATCCTGCGGCGGTACATCGAGAACGATGGTGCGCAAGTCGACCCGAACCATTTGCTGAACCACCGGAATCAGCAGGATCAGCCCCGGACCTTTGACTTGCCAGAAGCGCCCGAGCTGGAACACCACGCCGCGTTCGTATTCGCGCAGGATGCGAAACGTCGACGCGGCGAGGGCGATCACCAATAACAGCAGCGCGAAAAAACCGATTTGCAGACCCATGATCACTCTCCGTGTCGAGCCGCGTCAGCCGCGGCGACTTTCAGCAGTAAGCCCTTGCGTCCCACTACGCGTACCGATTGTCCGCTGTGCAGCGGTGTCGCGCTGTGCACCTGCCATTGCTCACCTTGCAGGTGTATCCAGCCGTGATGGGCATCTTCAGTCTGCACCGTGGTTATTGCCGTCACACTGCCGACCAGGCCCGCATCGCCACTGACGGCGTGGCGCGGTCGGGTTTTCAGGGCGCGGATGATCAGCGCAAGCAACAGCAAAGCGCTGACCAGACCCAGACCGATCATCATCGGCACCGGCAAGTCCGCGTTGCCCAGCATCAGCGCGCCGATCACGAACATGATGATCCCGCCCAGACCAATCACGCCGTAATTGGGCAGTGCGGCTTCGGCGATCAGAAAAACGATACCGAGGGTGACCAGCCAGAGACCGATCGGGTTGACCGACGACAGTGGAACATCGGCGGCGATCGCCGAGCCGCTCAACAGCAGTAACCAGAGAAACGCACAACATCGACTGTTCACGTGACCCTCCGGGCGCGTCATGGGTGTGCTTCTTTGAGTCTAGTTGAGCCTTGAACTGGTTGAATGTTGATCAGTGTGCGGATGTGTCCAGTGAGCGGATTTTCCTGCGCCTGCAACTCGCCGAACTAGACTCAAACACACCGCTACAACCGTTCCAATGCAGCGCCGAGGTGCATCAGGCCGGGAGTTGAGTCATCAGGTTTTGTGGCGTTCGCGTTGGCGCTTTCGCGCGCAAGCCCGCTCCCACAGGTGACCGCGACCCCTTGGATGCCGCTCGCGAATAATCGCCCAGACACCATGTTCCCAAGGAGTTCCCCCATGGAAAGCCCCACCCATAGCCTGCCATCCCTGTTCAAACAACTCGGCCTGGACAACGACCCCGTCCGCATCGACCAATTCATCACGAGCCATTCTCCGCTCAAACCCGAATTGCACCTGGCAGACGCGTTTTTCTGGACCAAGAGTCAGGCTGATTTTTTGCGCGACGAAATTCTGGACGATGCCGATTGGGCGGAGGTGGTTGATCAATTGAATGTGTTGTTGCGTACGGGGCGGTAGGCCTGACCGAAGGGTGATCGTTTCCTGCCGGATGGATGCCAGGCGATGTTTACGAAGCAATGATGGAACGGCTTGATGATTTGGAACTGGCAGAAATCATTCGCTCCGAGATCAATTGAAAAAAGAAGCTCGCCGAAAGATTGGCGCTGCCGAGAGTCCCGGCTGATGCACTCCACGGGATGCCCGACTGTTACAAAATCAAACTCAAAACGTCGGGTTACCGTTTGGTTTATCAAGTAATCGATGAGCGAGTTGTCGTCGCTTCAGGTCATCGTGAGCGCAGCAGAGTTTACGAGAAGGCCCAAAAACGCTAACAGGTCCCCACCTCGTCGTTTCTCTTCGGCTGACAATCACTTTGTTTCAAAACTTGACTGAATTTCCCTCGCAATGCGATATTGATAGTTAGCAAACTAACAGTGTGCCTTGTCCCGTGCCCGATACCCTCGACGCTCTCCAGATGAACATCAGCAGTGCCATGGTGGTGGCCGCCAGGCATTGGCGCAAGATCTGCCAGACCACGCTGGTCAACTATGGAATCTCCGAAGCCTGCGCCGTCCCTTTATTGATGATCGGGCGTTTGGGTGAGGGTGTGCGTCAGGTGCAGGTGGCGCAGGCGGCCGGGATGGAGAGCCCGTCGCTGGTGCGTCTGCTCGATCAGTTGTGCCAATCGGGGTACGTGCGCCGCACCGAGGATGTGCAGGATCGCCGCGCCAAATGCCTGAGCCTGACCGACACCGGTCGTGAGCTGGTGCACGCGGTGGAAGTCGAACTGGTGCGCCTGCGTCACGAAGTGCTCGACGGGATTGATCAGAGCGATCTGGAAGCTACGCTTCGGGTACTCAGGGCTTTTGAGGCGGCGAATCCGCCGCTGGTGGTCAATTCTTGAACGGTTTTTTCTCAGGCATTCCGCCGACCCGCGACTGGTTCTACGGGGTTCGTACTTTTGCCGCGTCGATGATCGCGTTGTACATCGCCTTGCTCATGCAAATGCCGCGTCCGTATTGGGCGATGGCCACGGTGTACATCGTCTCCAGCCCGTTCCTCGGGCCGACCAGCTCCAAGGCGTTGTACCGTGCAATCGGTACCTTTCTCGGCGCAGCGGCGGCGGTTTTTTTCGTGCCGATGTTCGTGCAGAGCCCTTATGTGCTGGTAGTCGTCATCGCGCTGTGGACGGGTATTTTGCTGTTTCTATCCCTGCATTTGCGCACCGCCAACAGTTACGCGCTGATGCTTGCCGGCTACACCTTGCCGCTGATTGCCTTGCCGGTGGTGGATAACCCGCTGGCGGTGTGGGATGTCGCACAAGCACGTACCGAAGAGATTTTCCTCGGCATTGCCGTCGCCGCTGTGGTCGGCGCGATGTTCTGGCCACGCCGCTTGGCGCCGGTGTTCAACGATGCCGTCGGTAAATGGTTCATCGATGCGACCAGCTACAGCCTGAAGTTTCTCAGCCGCGACGTGCAGCCTGAAGCAGTCACGGCCCTGCGCATGGCCATGGTGGCCAATTTCAACAGCCTGGAATTGATGATCGGCCAGTTACCCCATGAAGGTTCGCTGCCGCAAACCGTGCGAAACACCAAGGAACTGCGCGGGCGCATGATCCATCTGTTGCCGGTCATCGACGCCCTCGAAGATTCGCTCTACGCCCTCGAGCGGCGCACCCCGGAACTGGCAGAACGGTTCGCGCCGCTGTTGGCGGCGACCCGTGACTGGCTCGCTCACCAGGACGCCGATCTGCAACGCTGGCAAGCCCTGAAAGACCAGCTCCAGGCCCTGCAACCGAGCACGCAGGCGCTGGAGGATCGCAGACAATTGCTCTTCTCCAACGCGATCTATCGCCTCGGTGAATTCATCGATCTGTGGCAAGACTGCCGCAGTCTGCAGGCGGCGATTGTGTGTGAGCGTCAGGACAGCTGGCGCGCGGTGTATCGCCACTGGCGCCTCGGTCGCCTGACGCCGTTTCTTGATCGCGGGCTGATGCTCTATTCGGTGGCCTCGACCATTCTGGCGATCATCGTCGCTTCGCTGCTGTGGATTCTGCTGGGCTGGCCGGACGGCGGCAGCGCAGTGATTCTGGCGGCGGTGGCGTGCAGCTTCTTCGCCTCGATGGACGACCCGGCGCCGCAGATCTACCGGTTCTTTTTCTGGACGGGCATGTCGGTGCTGTTCGCCAGTCTGTATCTGTTTCTGATTCTGCCCAACCTGCATGACTTCCCGATGCTGGTCCTGGCGTTTGCCATCCCGTTCATCTGCATCGGTACCCTGACGGTGCAGCCGCGTTTCTACCTCGGCATGCTCCTGACGCTGGTCAACACCTCATCGTTCATCAGCATTCAGGGCGCTTACGATGCGGACTTTTTCGCCTTCGTGAATTCCAACCTGGCGGGGCCGATGGGCCTGTTGTTCGCGTTCATCTGGACGCTGGTGGCGCGCCCGTTCGGCGCCGAGCTGGCGGCCAAGCGCCTGACCCGTTTCAGTTGGAAAGACATCGTCGACATGACCGAGCCGGCCAACCTTGCCGAACACCGCAAGTTGGGCGTGCAGTTGCTCGATCGCCTGATGCAGCACCTGCCGCGTCTTGCCCTCACCGGCCAGGACACCGGCATCGCCATGCGTGAAGTGCGCGTGGGTCTGAACCTGCTCGATTTGCTCGCCTACACCCCACGGGTCACCGGCGTGCCGAAGGCGCTGTTGCAGCAAGTGGTGGTCGAGGTCGGCGAGTACTTCCGCGCCTGCCTCAAGGCTGGCGAACGCCTGCCGGCGCCGAGTCCGTTGCTGATGACCATGGACCGCACGCGCCGTGCACTCAATGGCCACGGCGACGAAGAAACCCGTTTCCACCTGTTGCACGCCTTGAGCGGTCTGCGTCTGGCGCTGTTGCCCGGCGTCGAATTCGTTTCCAGCGCCGAGCCCGAAGAACCGTTGCCCGATGGAGCGCCCCTATGATTGGTGATCTGGACATCAGCGGCATCTTTCTGCCGACCTTGCTGGTGTTGATGGGCATCACGTATGTGCTGTTTTTGCTGGTGCATGGCGTGCTGACACGTCTGCACTTTTACCGTCTGGTCTGGCACCGGGCATTGTTCAACGTGGCCCTCTACGCCGTGCTGCTGTACGGCGTGGACTCACTCAGTCGATACCTGATGACATGAAAAAACCGTTTTTGACCATCGGTCGCGTGGTACTGACCCTGCTGATCGTGACTTTTGCCGTTGTCCTCGTCTGGCGCATGGTGATGTATTACATGTTCGCGCCGTGGACCCGTGACGGCCACATCCGTGCCGACATCGTGCAGATTGCCCCGGACGTCTCCGGGCTGATCCAGCAGGTCGAGGTGAAAGACAACCAGTTGATCAAACGGGGTCAGGTGCTGTTCAGCATCGACCAGGATCGATTCAAACTGGCCCTGCGCCAAGCCAAAGCGGCCGCCGCCGATCGCGAGGAAACGCTCGCGCAAGCACAACGCGAAGCCAAGCGTAATCGTGGCCTGGGCAACCTGGTGCCGGCCGAGCAACTGGAAGCAAGCCAGTCTCGCGTGGCCCGTGCGCAGTCGGCACTGGCCGAAGCGCGGGTGACGGTGGACAGCGCCCAGCTCAACCTCGACCGCTCGGTAATCCGCAGCCCGGTGGACGGTTACGTCAACGACCGGGCGCCGCGTGCTCAGGAATTCGTTACCGCCGGGCGTCCGGTGCTGTCGGTGGTCGACAGCAACTCGTTTCATATCGACGGCTATTTCGAAGAGACCAAACTCGACGGCATCCATGTCGGCCAGTCGGTGGATATCCGCGTGGTCGGCGACCGCGCCAGGCTGCGCGGGCATGTCGAAAGCATCGTCGCCGGCATCGAAGACCGTGACCGCACCAGCGGCAGTAACCTGCTGCCCAACGTCAACCCGGCGTTCAGTTGGGTGCGCCTGGCGCAGCGGATTCCCGTACGTATTGCCTTTGATGAGGTGCCGGCGGACTTCCGCATGATCGCCGGGCGTACCGCCACTGTTTCGATCATCGACGATCAAAAACAGGAGTCCGCGCCATGAACAGGGCCCTGATGATCGCAGGCTTGGGCGTGATGCTCTCGGCCTGTCAGATGGTCGGGCCGGACTATCAGGTGCCCGAGGACGCGGCGGTCCAGCGCAAGGATTTTCAGGGTGAATTGGCGGTGGCCGGCAAACCCGTGGTGTCGGCGCCGGTGCCAGCGCACTGGTGGCGGTTGTACAAGGATCCGCGCCTGGATCAACTGGTGCAGCAAGCCATGGCCTCCAACACGGATCTGCGCGTGGCGGCAGCGAACCTTGCGCGGTCTCGCGCTCAAGTCGACGAGGCCGAGGCCGCGGGTGGCTGGAGCGCCGGGGTGAAGATGGGCGCACAGCGTTTGCAGGAATCCGGTCAGGCATTTTTGCTGCCAGAGAAAGTGCCAGTGGCCAACGTCGCCGACATAGGCCTCAGCGCTTCGTATCAGTTTGACCTGTGGGGCACCCTGCAACGCGGGATCGAAGGCGCGAAGGCCAATGCCGATGCGACTCAAGCCGCTGCTGACACCGCACGGATCACATTGGTGGCCGACGTGGTTCGCGCCTATACCCAGGTTTGCGCGGCCAATGAAGAGCGAGAAATCGCCCAGCATTCCCTCGACTTGCAATCGCAAAGCACCACGCTGACCCAGCGCTTGCGCGATGCCGGGCGTGGTGATGAAACCCAGGTCACCCGTTCGCAAACCCAATTCAAATCCTTGCGCGCTGAAATGCCGCGTTATGAAGCAGCGCGTCAGGCCGGGCTGTTTCGCCTGTCGATGCTGCTGGCCAGACCGGTCGATCAGTTGCCGGCCGGCACCGCGACCTGCGCCGAGTTGCCGAAAATCGCCCAACGGGTGCCGGTCGGCGATGGCGCCGCGCTGCTCAAGCGCCGCCCGGATATTCGTCAGGCGGAACGGCGTCTGGCGGCCTCGACGGCCGGGATCGGCGTCGCCACGGGCGAGTTGTACCCGGACATCAGCATCGGCGCGACCCTCGGCACTGTCGGCATCATCGACGACTTGGGTGATCCCTCGACCAACCGCTGGGGCTTCGGCCCGTCGTTGAGCTGGAAGGTGCCGACCAACGGCGCCCGCGCGCGCATCCGCGAAGCCGAAGCGGCGGCGCAAGGCGCACTGGCGCATTTCGATGGCGTGGTGCTCAACGCCATCCGCGAAACCCAGACGGGCCTTGCGCAGTACAGCGCTGTGCTGCAACGCCGTGACGCGCTGGCCGATGCCGCGCAGTCGGCGAAACAGGCCGCCGACCAGACACACCGCTTCTTCCAGGCCGGCCGCGAGTCGTTTCTCGCCGACTTGCAAGCGACCCGCACCTACACCGATGTCACCGCGCAACTGGCCGCTGCCAACACGCAAGTCGCCATGAGCCAGATCGATTTGTTCCTCGCCCTCGGCGGCGGTTGGGAAAGCGGACGAACGCAAGCTTCAAGCCCGAGCAAACCCTGAGGCCATAGCTATGCTTTGAAGTGTTGAAAGGGCGCCCCGAGCAAAGCGCCCCTTCAGCGCACATCGCTAGCGCTGGTCTAGGGGAAACCAATAATGAAAAACCCTTACGCTCTCGGCTTCTGGTGCGCCCTCGCAGCGTTGGTGCTGCTCTCGGCCACCTATTTCTACGGCATCATGCTGGCCCACCAGATCGACAAGGCCATGGTTTTCCTCGACAGCGCCGTGGCGCTGATTGCGGTCATGGCAATCGTCGTGGTGGCGTGGGCGTCGGTCCAGGTTCAGCGGGTCAAAAAAAGACAGCTTGAACAGGGCAAGACGCTGGTGCTGATCTGGGACACCAAAGTCGCCCTGCGCCGGGTCGAAACCGTGTTCGACCGGTATTTCTGGGGCAGCTACTGGCAGCCCGGCCGCACCTTCGCCGAAGTCATGGGCGAACTCACCGGCACGCCGCTGGAAAAAAGCCTCGAAGCGCTGAAGAAGCAGTGTCTGGAACTCGACAAGCAGATCGACAGCGAGGGCTGGCACTGGCTGAACAATGCCCGTGAACTGTCCGACGTCGCCACCGCCATGGCCCGCGAGCGCTATCAACTCGACTACTGCGACCCGCGCGCCGATGGGCCGGGCGGGGCGGTGATCGATCGGGACTTTGAAGTGCTTGTGTATACCTGGACGGCACGCCTCAAAAGCTTTGATCATCAACTCGATGAGATCGAGGTTCAGTATTCCTGATCTTTCGTTGAATGATCTGGCCTCTTCGCGAGCAAGCCCGCGCCCACAGGAGATGTGTGCTCAGCACCACGCTCCTGTGGGCGCGGGCGTGCTCGCGAAGGCGGACCGAGCAGCACTGAAACTCTCCCGGCTTGCCAGCTATCCACACTCCCCATAGACACTCTTTAACCTTTAAACATTGGGCCATCATGCGCCCCAGTGCTAATCTCCACCCCTCATTTCAGCGGAGTCGAGCCGCAACCCGGTCACGGGTTCAGGGAAGACGACCCCACTTTCAGCCACGGAAATCGATCAGGTCATTCATGAATAAATCAGCAGGCGTGCTACTCGGAATTGTTGTTGCCATCGGCGCGATCAGTGCAGGCGGGGCCTGGTACACCGGGACCAAGATCGAAGGCGTGTTGAACAACGCCGTCACCAATACCAACAAAGAGCTGCAAACCGCCATGGCCGGCTCCAACGGCACGATGTCGCTGGAACTGGTGTCGCTGGAACGTCACACCTTCACCAGCACCGCGCACTATCGCCTCAAAGCCGAAGGTGAAATGTTCGGCGATGCGCCGGTTGAATTGCTGTTTGTCGATCACCTCGAGCATGGCCCGCTGCCGTTCTCGCGTCTGGTGTCGCTGAAGTGGTTGCCGGTCATGGCCACCAGCAATTACGAACTCGAAAAGAGTCCGGCCACCGAAAAATGGTTCGCCGCCACCAAGGGCGCCGCACCGCTCAAAGGCGTGACCAACATCGGCTACGACGAATCCACCACCAGCACCGTCGACCTGTTGCCACTGGAAATCGCTCTGGATGAGCAGTCGAGCCTGAAATTTTCTGGCCTGACCATGGACATCTCCGCCAGCGCCCAAGCGCAGAAGGTCAAGGCTGACGGTTACATGGACAGCCTGAAACTGGTCACTGTGGCCGAAGATCAGGCGCCGGTGCAGATCGAACTCAACGGTTTGACCCTGGCCAGCAACCTCACCAAGAGCAGCTACGGCTACTACACCGGCAGCAACACCCTGGAACTGTCCAACAGCAAAACCACCTTCGGCGCCAAGCAATCGGTGCTCGGCGTGAAGAACTTCGAAATGAAGAACCTCACCGAGGAGAACGGCAGCAATGCGTCCGGCCGTGCGGACTACCAGATCGGCGAAGTCACCCTCAACGACAAGAAAATCGGTTCGGCCAGCATGGCCATGAGCCTGAAGAACCTCGACATCCCGTCGACGATGTCGCTGATGCAGGTCTACCAGACCAAATTGCAGCCGTACGAAAAAGCCGCGGCCGAAGCGGCCGCTGCTGGCCTGCCGGCACCGGAGCTGAATCTGACCGAAGCCGAATCGGCCCAGGTCAAAGCCGACTTGCAGAAATTGCTGGCCGCTGGCCCGCAAGTGGCACTGGAAAACCTGTCGCTCAAGACCGCCAACGGTGAGAGCCGCGCCAATCTGGTGATCGACCTGACCAAGCCGCAGTCGATGGATCTGCCGCCGGATCAGCTGGCCAGACAGTTGATCGCGCTGCTCGACCTCAATGTCACGGTGTCCAAGCCGATGCTGGTCGATCTGCTCAGCGTACAGGCGCAGCTTGATGGTCAGACCGACGCCAAAGCCATCGTCGATGGGGCCAGCGGCACCGCCGACATGTTCTCCGCCATGGCCGTTGGTTCGCAATTGGCGACCGTCGATGGCACCAACGTCGTGACCAAGCTGCATTACGCCGCCAATCAGGTGGAATTCAACGGCCAGAAGATGACCGTTGAGCAGTTCGTTGGCTTCCTGATGAGCAAGTTCGCAGGCGTCACGCAAGTGCAGTAATACTGCGCTCTAAATAGCAACGCCCGGCCTCTGCATTGCGCAGACGCCGGGCGTTTTGCTGTCTGGCGTTTGGCTTTTCGGCATCCCGGCTAAGCCGTTACCGTGAATCTGAACAATTATTGTGTTCTGAATCCTGGTCCATGCTTGCGTGCAAAACTGCCCGACTGAGCTTGGCTGAGTGTTTTTCACCCAGTCTCCGTTACGAATTGGGCAAAAAGGGCATGACGACCCGGCTGGCCATGTAAGGATGCTGACGAATGCCGCGTATTGATGGTCCTGTATTACATCGTGGTCTACGCCCCTGGATTCGAATCGCGCTCTGTAGCCAGTTGCTGTGGCCGGCGCTGGCGCTTGCCGACACTGAATACGATCAACGGGTGCTCGATGCCCGTGCGGGGCATTACACGCCTGCGCTGACCGTGCTGCGTCAGGTGCCGCCGGGTCTGGCAACCACTGGGCAGATCAGCGATCACCTGCAAATTGCCGGTTGGGCCGGGCTCGACGCCGAAGTGGTCAAGGTTTATGAAACCCAGGGCCGCGACCGGGTACTGCCGATTCAGGCGCTGACCGCCACCGCCCGTGCTTATCGCAACCTCAAACGTTGGGATCAGGCCACTCAGGTCTATAACAAGGCACTGGCGCTGGAGCCGGACAATGCCGACCTGCAACTGGGCCTGGCCTTGACCCAGGCTGACGCCGGCAAGCCCGATGAGTCGGTCTCGCGCGCCAAAGCGCTGGTGGCCGCCAAACCCGACGACCCGTCACGCCGCCTCGCCCTGGGCTATGCCCTGACCCGCGCCAACAAACCTTACGACGCCCTGTTCGAATACGATCAGGCGTTCATTCGCGCCGGCAACAAACCTGAAGTCGCCCGCGAATACGTGGTTGCGCTGCAAAAGGCACGTCTGCCGGAGCCGGCGCTGCGGCTGGCCCATCAGCGTCCGGGTCTGATCGATCCGGTGACCCTGCGCCGCCTCGAAGGCGATCTGGCCGCCGAGCGCGTGCGTCTGGCGGAGTTGGCCACCCGCAGCGAAAAAGAACGCTATGTGATCGCTGACCGGGCGTTGGCCGATTACGACAAACTGCTCGCCACCTGGACACCGGACGCGACGGCTCACGACGACGTGATCCGCTGGCGCATCGACCGCATGGGCGCGCTCAAGGCGCGGGCGCGTACCGCAGACGTCATTGCTGAATACGAAAAGCTGCAAGCCGAAGGCGTGAAGGTGCCGACCTATGCCCAACGCTGGGTGGCGTCGTCCTATCTGGATCAACGCGAACCGGAAATCGCCACTGACCTCTACCGCCAAGTGCTTTCGGCACCGGACGCCGATGTCGGTGATCGCCTGGAAGACACGACCGCGCTGTATTACTCGCTGCTCGAAAGTGATCGCGCCGATGAGGCCCGAAACGTGGCCGAGGATGCAGCCAAGTCTCAGCGCCCGCGTATCGAGCTCAAAGGTCTGCCCATCGGCAACCCCAATGACGAATGGATGGATGCCCAGCAACTCGCGGCGCAGGCCGGCACTTACGCATCCGATTTGCCCCATGGCGAAGAGCGTTTGCAGGTGCTGGTCGGGCAGGCGCCGGGCAACATCGGTTTGCGTCTGGCCCAGGCTGATTTGTACCTGGCCCGTAACTGGCCGCGCCGCGCCGAGAACCTGCTCAAGGAAACCGAGGCCATGGCGCCGCGCAATATGGGCCTGGAAATCGCTCAAGCCCAAACCGCGATGGAGTTGCAGCAATGGCGGCAAATGGATGCGCTGACCGACGACGTGATTGAGCGCTTCCCGGATAACCGGCAAGCACAGCGCCTGGCCCGCCAGCGCGACGTGCATGACATGGCCCAGTTGCGTGTCGAAAGCTATGGTGGCAAGGCTTTCGGCGGCAACAGCGGCGATACCGGGGCGGTTGCCGGCAGCAAGGATTTCGGTATCGAAAGCACCTTGTACAGCCCGCCGATCGATGAAGACTGGCGCGTGTTTGCCGGGGTCGGCTATGCCACCGGCGACTTCGCCGAAGGCACCGGTCATCACCGTTTCCAGCGTGTGGGTCTGGAGCGGCGCAGCCGCGACATGAGCCTGGAGGCTGAAGTCTCCAATCACGCTTATGGTTTCGGCGACAAACTCGGCGCACGACTGGCGATTGCCCGCGATATCAACGACCACTGGCAGTATGGCGCCAGCCTCGAATACCTGTCGGCGCAAACCCCGCTGCGGGCCTTGAACAGCGACATCACCGCCAATGGCGGCAGCGGCTTCATTCGCTGGCGTGCCAATGAAAGTCGCGAGTGGCGCCTGTCCGTCAGCCCTTCGCACTTCAGCGATGGCAACAACCGGGTCGAAGCCTTGCTGACCGGGCGTGAAGGTCTCTACAGCGCACCGAACGTGCAGGTCGACGCCGGTCTTGAGGTCGGCACCAGCCACAACTCCAACTCCGCAGACGTGCCGTACTTCAACCCGAAGGCGGACTTCAGCGTCATGCCGCTGCTGAACGTCAATCATGTGCTCTACCACCGCTACGAAACCTCGTGGAGTCAGCAGTTCCAGGTCGGGGCAGGCACTTACAGCCAGCGCGACCAGGGCACTGGAGGCATGGCGTTGCTCGGTTATGGCCAGCGCTATGCCTGGAACGACGTATTCGAGGTGGGAGGCATGTTGAGTGTGATCAACCGGCCTTACGACGGTGACCGGGAATCCGATTTGCGTCTGCTCGTCGACCTCACTTTCCGCTTCTAGAAGAGTTTGAAGATGCCTTTGACTTCGCGTTTCATCCTTCTGCTGGGGGTGCTGCTGGTCAGCGCCTGTGCCCAGCAAGCCCCGGCGTTCGCCCCGCCGTCCGAGCGCCCGGTGGCGGCCAGCGAAAAGCCGTGGCCGAAAAATCACGTACTCGGTATCGCCTATCACGACGTCGAGGATGTCGACCCCGATCAGGCCGTGGTGGCGGTGCGTACCGAGCGCCTGATCGAGCAACTCGCGTGGCTGCGGGAAAACAATTACCAGCCGGTTACGGTCGATCAGATCATGGCCGCACGCAAGGGTGGGCCGCAGTTGCCAGCCAAGGCCATCCTGCTCAGCTTCGACGACGGTTATGCCAGTTTCTACACCCGTGTGTTGCCAGTGCTGCGCGCCTACAACTGGCATGCGCTGCTGGCGCCAGTCGGCACCTGGCTCGATACACCGCTCGATCAACCGGTGGATTTCGCCGGCACGCCGCGTGCTCGCTCCGACTTTCTGACCTGGGATCAGGTGCGCGAAATCTCGCGCTCCGGGCTGGTGGAAATCGCCGCCCACACCGATGCCAGCCACAAAGGCATCCTGGCCAACCCGCAAGGCAATTTGCAGCCTGCGGCGGCTACCCGGGGCTATAACCCTCAGACCAAACGCTACGAAACCGAGGCCGAATTTCAGGCGCGAATTCGCACCGACGTAGCGGCCATCACGGAAAAAATCCGCAAGGTCACCGGTCATAAGCCGCGTGTCTGGGTCTGGCCTTACGGTGCGGCAGACGGCACGTCGCTGACGGTGGTCGATGAACAGGGCTATCAGATGGCCCTGACCCTGGACGACGGCCTAAACAGCCTAGATAACCTGATGAGCAGCCCGCGCTTTTTGGTCGCCTCTGACCCGGATGGCGAACATTTCGCCAACAGCGTCGTCGGGGTGCAGTCCGATGCGGTGATGCGGGTGGTGCATGTGGATCTGGACAACGTCTACGACCCGGACCCGGCGCAGCAGGAAATCAACCTCGGCAAGCTGATCCAGCGCATGGCCGATATGGGCGCCAATACCGTGTTCCTGCAGGCGTTCGGCGACCCGAAGGGCGATGGTCTGGTGCACTCGCTGTACTTCCCCAACCGCCATCTGCCCATGCGTGCGGACATTTTCGACCGCGTTGCCTGGCAACTGCGCACCCGCGCGAATGTGAAGGTCTTCGCGTGGATGCCGGTGCTGAGTTTTGGTCTGGACTCAAAACTGCCGCGCGTGACCCGTTGGGACCCAAAAACCGGCACCACTTCGGTGGACCCGGATCAGTATCAACGCTTGTCACCGTTCGACCCTGAAGTACGACGGATCATCGGTGAAATCTACGAGGACGTGGCGCGCTTGACGTCGGTCGACGGCATTCTCTATCACGATGACGCGGTGCTCTCGGACTTCGAAGACGCCAGCCCGGCGGCGCTCAAAGTCTACGCGGCCAACGGCTTGCCGGGCTCGATTGCAGCGCTGCGTGATGATCCGGCGGCCATGCAGCGCTGGACGCGTTTCAAGAGCCGCTACCTGATCGATTTCACCAACGAGCTGACGGCCAAGGTTCGCGCCATTCGCGGCCCGCAGGTGAAGACCGCGCGCAACATCTTTGCCGAACCGATGCTCAATCCCGAGAGCGAAGCGTGGTACGCGCAGAACCTCGACGACTTCCTCGCCACCTACGACTGGACGGCCCCGATGGCCATGCCACTCATGGAAAAACAGACTCAGGCGCAATCCGGGCCGTGGCTCGAAGCGTTGGTCGACACGGTCAAGGCCCGTCCCGGCGCACTGGATCGCACGGTGTTCGAATTGCAGGCACGGGACTGGACGAAAAAGGACCAGGCCGACATCGACAGCCAGCAATTGGCTGACTGGATGAGCCGTCTCAAACGTCAGGGCGCGACCAGTTTCGGTTACTACCCGGACAACTTCCTCGACAACCTGCCGGAGCTGAAAACCGTCCGGCCCGCGTTCTCCAACAAATGGAACCCATGACATGCTGGATAGACTGTTAGCCCTGCTTGTTCTGGCACTTGTTCTCGGCGTGCCGCTGGGACTGATTTTCCTCGTCACCGGGCAGTTCCTGATGGACTTCGTGTTCTTCTACCCGTTGTTCATGTCGGGGCTGTGGATTGCCGGTGGCCTGTATTTCTGGCTGCACTGGGAACGCCACTGGCCCTGGAAGGACGACACGCTGCCGCCACCACTGGCCGGCGAGCCGCTGATCTCGATCCTGATCCCTTGCTACAACGAAGGCGACAACGCCGCCGACACCATCCATGCGGCGCTGGCCCAGCATTACCCGAACATCGAAGTCATCGCGATCAATGACGGCTCCAAGGACAACACCGCCCAAGTGCTCGACCGGCTGGCCAAGGAAGACCCGCGATTGCGGGTTCTGCATCTGGCAGAAAACCAGGGCAAGGCAGTCGCCCTGCGCATGGGCGCTATCGCCGCGCGCAGCGAATATCTGGTGTGCATCGACGGTGACGCGCTGCTGGCGCCGAACACGGCGGCCTATCTGGTGGCGCCCATGCTGGATAACAACCGCCTCGGCGCGGTCACCGGCAACCCACGGATTCGTACACGCTCGACGCTGGTCGGGCGGGTGCAGGTGGGTGAGTTCTCCTCGATCATCGGTTTGATCAAACGCACGCAGCGGGTATTCGGGCGGATCTTCACCGTGTCGGGTGTGATCGTCGCGTTCCGCCGCACCGCGCTGCACCGGGTCGGTTACTGGAGCCCGGACATGATCACCGAAGACATCGACATCAGCTGGAAGCTGCAACTGGACCACTGGAGCATCTTCTACGAGCCGCGCGCACTGTGCTGGATCCTGATGCCGGAAACCCTCGCTGGTTTGTGGAAGCAGCGTCTGCGTTGGGCCCAGGGCGGCGCCGAGGTGCTGTTCAAGAACATCCGCGGGATCTGGCAATACCGCCATCGTTATCTGTGGCCGCTGTTGTTCGAATACTGCTTGTCGACCGGTTGGGCGTTCACCTTCCTGCTGTCGGTGATCTTCTGGGGTGTCGGCAAGTTCGTGGTCATGCCCGAAGCCATCGCCGTGGATCACCTGATGCCGCCGGCGTTTACCGGGTTGTTGCTGGCCTTCGTCTGCCTCGTGCAGTTCGCCGTCAGCATCATCATTGATCGGCGCTACGAACCGGGGCTGGGCAAAACCATGTTCTGGGTGGTGTGGTACCCGATTGCGTTCTGGCTAGTCAGCTTGCTGACCACGCTTGTGAGTTTCCCCAAGGTGCTGTTTGGTCAACATCAGAAGCGTGCGCGCTGGGTCAGTCCTGATCGGGGTATCAAACCGATCGGGGACGATGAAGAGGAGGTTATCAAATGAAAATCATCCGGACTCGCCAGCGGCCGTTTCTGGTCGTGGTCGATGCATTCTTTACCGTTATTGCCTGGATTGGTCTGTTGTATCTGATGGTGCGAGGGTTGTGGCCGCTGATCGAAAGCCACGAAGGTGCGCCGCGGATCGATAGCTCGGCGTTTGATGCGCTGGCCACCTTGCAGATTTATCTGTGGGTGGCGGTGGTCAACGCGGTGATCCTGATCGCTTGGGCGCGTTACCAACAGCGCAAAAGCCGCGGTTTCGCTCAACGCCGTTTGCCAGCGCCGGTGGCCGATGACGAGGGGTTGAGCAAGAGCTTCAAGCTGTGCGACGAGCGTTTGCAGAAGCTGCGTACGCCCGGGGTGATGACCATTCACAACGATCAAGAGGGTGACGTGAGCAACGTGGTGCTGAATTTCCGGCCGGTGGAACTGGCGGAGCTGCCGCCACCCCTGGCGCCGCTGGAGCACCCGCGCGTGATCTTTCTGCATGCCGAGGACGACGACAATCGTCAGCCGCTGAGCCCATGAGCCGCTGAACGGGCGGCACCGCGCAGGGTTTGCTCGCGGGTATTGCTCTCGTGAGTGTGCGGCGCGGTGCTAGGTTCGGGCATTTGCTGCTGCCATGGCACGGCAGGTACAGCTATAGTTTGCAGGCCGACGACGGCCTCACTGTACAAGGTGCTCCCGGAATGACCCGATTGACCTCTCTCAACCCTTGGCTGGCGGCCATTGCCGTTGCCCTTTGCGTGCAGTTTCCGGCGCAGGCCCAGGAGCGTTTTACGCTCAGCATCCCCGGTGTTTCCGATAATCGACTGTTCACCTCGGCAGCGGCCAGCGATGCGCCGGGCTGTAACGGCAAGAACCAGTCGCCGGCCCTGAGCTGGAGCGCAGGTCCCGCTGGCACCCTGAGCTACGCGATTGTCATGCACGACCCGGACGGCCAGAAAGGTTTGGGCGTCGATCACTGGATTCATTACGGCATCAAAGCCAGCACCCGGCAGATTCCGGCCGGTGTGGGCGCCAAATCGAACCATCAAGGCGTCGGCGGTACCAACAGCAAGGGCAACACCCACTACATGGGCCCATGCCCGCCGGTCGGTGACAGCGCGCACCATTACATCATTCAGCTCTACGCCCTGGATCTGGCCCCGGACGCACTGCCGGCCGGTTTGACCCGCGCCGAACTGATGGAAAAAATCAAAGGCCATGTGCTGCGTAACAGCAGCGTGGTGCGGCGTTATCATCGCTGAATGCGGTCGCGCTTGGTATCGACTGATAAAAGCGAGCACTATCGGCGCTGTTCCTGACGATCGACGCCGGGCAGGAGGCCTACCCTATGGATGATGTGCGTGATTCATCCAGCGGAAAACTTGCGCAACACCCCGCTGGTTCCAGATAGCGACTTCACCCCTTCGCAACGTCCATTGCTGATGATGTTTTCAAACCTGCGGGCATCCGTTCGATGCCCGAGCGTTGGCATGGATGGCCGAGTGCAAGCGTTTTCCCCGTGGTCCCGACCGCGCGTGGTAAGCGCAGTACCTAACGCACCAGGATTTAAAGCGATTGAGCATGAACCCAAATAAAGATTCGACATTTGCCTATCAGGCCGTATACCGCTATCTCGTCGAACTGATCGAAGCTGCGAGCCCTGAGGGAGAACAGAAGCTGCCGTCGCTGCGACAATTGGCGCAGCGCTTGAATGTGTCAGTGTCCACGACCAAATACGCCTATTCCTTGCTGGAAGACCAAGGGCGTATCTACGCCAGGCCCAAGCTTGGCTACTACACCCGCGCCATGCCATCCGCGCTGATCAACGAAGGCTCGCCGAACCTGCTCGACAACGTGTTCTCCAACGCCCGGCAACCGGGAATGCTGGCGCTGAGCAGTGATGCCCCGGCCATGCTGCTGTCGCTGGAAAACCCGTTATTGATGACCGAACGCGAACTGACGCGCCAATACCCGCGCTCGCATGCGCCGCTGTATCAACCGTTTGGCGAAACCGAATTGCGCAGTGTTCTGGCCGATCGTTACACCCGTTCGACGCGCTGCTACTGGCGTGCCGAGCACGTTTACATCGGTTCCGATCTGCGCAGCGTGCTTGATTTGTCCCTTGAGGCGTTGAAGCTGACCGGCACTGTGGCGCTGGTGGAATCGCCGTGCTCGTGGGCGATTCTGCGGCAACTGCACGCGGCGAACATCCGCGTCATCGAAGTGCCGCTGGGTGACGATGGCCGCTTTGACTTGCTCAAAGTCCAGGCGTTGTTGCAGCGAGAACCCATCACTCTGGCGGTATTGTCCTCCACCGTGAACATTCCCCACGGCAGCCTGATGCCCGCCGAAGACAAGCAAGTGATCTGCCGCTGGCTGGCGGAACGGCGGGTCTGGCTGTTCGAAAATGACTGCTATGGCGAATTCAGCTTCGTCCCTGAAGCCGCGCGCTACCGTGACTTTGCCGACCCGGAACGGCTGCTGGTGTTTTCCACGTTCGACAAGATCATCGGTTCGGAGGCGCCGTATGGCTTTGTGCTCAGCCGCTTTCAAGGGCCCGAGCTGCATCGGCTGTTTCTGGAGCGAGCCTTTCGTTTGTCGCCGATTCGGCAAAAAGCGATTGCCAAGCTCTACACCACACGGCGCATCGACCAACACACGCAGATGTTGCGCAGCATGCTGATCGACCGCATGCAGCGCATGAAAGCCATGCTGCACGAACACACGGAGGGTCAGTTACGCATTGTCGCCCCGCAGGGCGGCGCGGCGTTCTGGATCGAGGCCACGCGCCCGGTGAACATGCGCGGGGTATTTGAGCGCTTGTTGGCCAAACGCATCGTGATTGCACCCGGCGAAATCTTCAGCCAGCAGGGGGCGTGGCAGCATCATTTGCGCCTGAGCTACACCATCGACTGGAGCAAGGACATCACCCACGCGCTGAAATTGCTGACTCAGGCCATTCAGGATGAAGGTTCGATGGCCGGCGCTCAGTTGATGCCATAGCAATGCCGGGGTTCGGGGAATGTGCCGGCGCGCACTTCGTCGGCGAACGCCTCACACGCCTGGCGAATCTGCGCGCCAACATCGGTGTATTGCTTGACGAAGCGCGGTACGTGATCACCGCCCAGCCCTAGCATGTCCTCGGTCACCAGCACCTGACCATCGCACGCCGGTGAAGCACCGATGCCGATGGTCGGCACGGGGGAAAAGTCGCTGATCCGGCGCGCCACGCCTTCGGCCACGCCTTCGAGCAACAGACTGAACGCACCGGCCTCACTATGTGCGCGTGCATCGGCTTCGAGGTTCATGGCGCCAGCCTCATTCATGCCCTGGGCCTTGAAGCCACCCATGGTGTTGACGTATTGCGGCATCAGGCCGAGATGCGCCATCACCGGGATGCCGCGTTTGACCAGAAACTCCACGGTTTCGGCGAACACCGCGCCGCCTTCGAGCTTGACCGCATCGCAACCGGTGCGCGCCATCACCTGCGCGCAGTTGCGGTAGGCCTGCTGCGGCGATTCCTGATAGCTGCCAAACGGCATATCGGCGATTACGCAGGCCAGCCGGGTACTGCTGACCACGGCGCGGGTGAAAACGATGGTTTCCTCCAGGCTCATGTCCAGCGTTGAGTGGCGGCCAAGTCCGACCATGTTGGTCGAGTCACCCACCAGGATGAAGTCGACAACAGGGTCCATCAATCTGGCCATCCAGCTCGTATAGGCAGTCAGGGAGACAATTTTCTGTTGCCCCTTCATCGCGACCAATTGAGGAACGGTAAGTCGTTTGGTTCGGGTATGCAGGCTCATGGCTCTCTTCCTTGTTAAGCCCCGTGGTCGGGGGCGTCAGTGGTTACAACCAATCCCTTTCCCATCCACGCCATGCGTCGTAATCAGCGTCGATGCGTTCGCTCTGTGGGTGCAGTAGAAACACCGCAGCCGGTGAGCTGTTCAGGTCTACGGTGGGGGCAATCCTTGCCCCTTCGGCGAAGCGGAACCTGGCGTTGTGAAAACTTGGCAAGGCTTCCAGGCGTTGGCGCACATGCGCTTGCGCGAACAGCCCGTGGCGGTGGGCGATCAGGTTCATGCCCCGCGCGTGTTGCAACAGCTGATAGCGTTTGGGCCACTGCGCCAGACGCGCCGGGTCCAGATAGCTTTGGCAGGTCAGGGCTACCTGATCGTTGCCGGTGGCCGCTTGCAGGGCGGGCGGGCAGGCCAGTCCGGACAGGCGTGCACCGGTTTCCAGCAGGCGCGGGCCATTGCCGGTCAGGATCAACTCGGTGTGCGCCGGGCCATGCACGATCCCCAGCGCATCGAGCACGCCTTGCACATACTCAATCAGTTGCGGCAGCTCGTGGGCGTCCGCCGGCAGCAGGTCCTCGCGGTCGTAGATCTTGCGGCCGTCGGCGGCGAAGGTCTTCGAGCATTTCCACACGTCGGTGATCCAGTGCTCGCCCGCGTGGCTGACGCTGTTGATCACGTACTCGGCGCCCGTCAGGTATTCCTGCAGCAGCACCTGTTCATTGTTGAGCATCATCAGATTGGTGGCGCCGAGGATCGACTCGATGGCGGCTTCCAGTTGCAGCGCATCGTGGCAGATGAACACGTTATCCGAACCGGCACTGTCCAGCGGTTTCGCCACCACGGTTTCGCCGCCGCGGGCCTTGAACCAGACCAGCGCTCGCTCCAGCGAGCGGGTGCGCAGCTGTGCCGCCACTGGCAACCCGGCCTCGGCCACGCGTTCAGCCATCAATGACTTGTCGCGACGCGCGGCGGAGGTCGCCGGATTATTGCCGGGCAGGCCCAGACGTGCGGCCAGCAAGTCCGCCAGTTCTACGCCGAATTCGCTGCCCGTCAGCACGGCGCCCGGGCGATAGGCGGCGAGCTTGAGCAACAATGGTTCAAGGCCTTCCTCGGCGACGCTGTAGTCCTTGGCGAACAATTCTGTCGGGCAGCTCGCGGCAAATGCGGCCGGCATGTGTGCGCGTGAACGCACATGGAGCAGAGGCCGCTGTCCGGCCAGTGAGCGGGCCAGCAGGGCTCCGGTCGAGTAAGCGTCGACCAGAATCAACGGCGCCGCGCTGGAATCAATGCAAGGGTTGGTCATAACGGTTCACCGTGTAATGCAACATCTGAAACAGCTCGGACGAGCTGATACCGGGGCCGTCGACCGACCAGCCACTGCTGCGAGGCAACGGCAAACGGCCGGTGTTGCCCCAGCGCAACGCGCCCTGGTCGTCGATACGGGTGGTGGCGCGGCCCGGGTTGTCCGGGTGCAGGCAGTAGGGAATGTCGAGCAAGCCGCGCGCGAAGGCCTGCACCAGCGCCACGCCGATGTCAGCGTGCAGATTGAGCACGGTCTCCACCAGTCGCCGCGCTTCGAACAGCGTTTGCTGGTAATAGGCGGCGCTGCCCGCGTCTACCGTCGGGAGTTCGCCAGCAGCGACTTCGGCGGCCATGCACAAGGCATCAAGGTTGTCCTCGACCGAGGGAATTTGCCGCGATTCTGCGACGGTCTTGACGATCAACCGCTCGCAACCGGCAGCCTTGGTCAGCCGCGCACTGTCGCAAATCAAACGCCGTGCGCCGTGGCGGGAGGTCGGGAACACGCCCATGTACGAATACACCACCACATGCCAGTGATCGCCGTCGAGATACTGGGCGGCCAATTCGCGCAATGCCTGCAACGCGCCGAAATCCTGTTCCATCGAAGTGCCTTGGGCGTAGCTCAACGAGACGCCGCGCACCCCGTGCTGACGGAAAAACAGGGCCTCCAGCAAGGTCATGGCGATCAGCAGCGAGGGCGGGCACAACTGCCCCAACAGGCAGCCGCCGAAACTCTCGATATGCGCATGTTCGGTTGCGCCGGCCAGCACCTGACAGCTTTGCGCCCAAGCACTGACCGCCTCGGCCAACGGCAGGCGGCTGTAGGGCATGCAGTACGACACCGGGCCGCCCTCTGTTGCGTCCAGACCCAATGCCGCCAGACGCTGGAACACATTCTGCGGTTTGGCCGTGCCGTGGCGGATCTGGATCGGAAACTCTGCGCTGTACAGTCCGGCGAGCATGCCGCGTACCGCTTCGATCGGATGGCTGATGATCGGGAACCCGTTCATCGGCGCCGAACTGTTCAGACATTGCAACGCACTCTGGTAATCGCCGACCCGGGTGTAGCTGTCGAGCGTGATGGTGCCGATGGCCGCGCAGGGCAGGGCGGCGACGCTCGCCAGCCCCGCACGCATCTGGCTGAGTGCGCCAAAACCCATGCGCGGTTGCACCACCAGCTCATTTCGGACGCGGGCGCGCTCGATGAACTGTTGAAAATGGCCGCCGTTGAACGCCGTCATGCTTTAGCGTCCCGAGACCAGTTCAACCACGGTTTCACCGGTCGCCGGGTCGTAGCGACTAATGCGTCCCTTGTGCGGATCACCAGCGCGCACCCGTGCGATCAGCGTGACGTCGCTGTCGAAATCGATGCGTTGATGGGCGTACAGACTGCGCAACGCCGGCAGCGGCAGGCCACTGACCTCGCTCAGCCACTGACAGAGGGCCGGCTCGTCGTGCTCGCCTGCGAGCACTCGGTGCAGGTTGTCGAGATCGGCCAGACGCTGCGGATGGCATAGCCCGACGAAGCTGGAGAACTCGCGGCCACGATCAACGAACGGCGCAAACTGCATACACACCAATTGCATTTCATTGAGACCGAACGCCTGCTCGGCGAAGCGCTCGGCGAGCGTGCGGCGCGCCTGCATGCCCGGCGCATCGACATAGGCCGACATGGCCAGATCGATCAGGCGCTGGGGCATTTCTTTCTTGCGCATGAGCGCCTGCGCCAGCTCCAGGTATTCGGCAATCCCCTGGTTGTAGCTGCGACCCTGCACGTACTCGGCCTTCAGCCCGCGAAAGTGCGCCATCAACATCGGGTTGGCGCAATCGGATTCGGTGAAGCTGAATGCCAGCTCTTCGAAGCGAAAATCGAGGAATTCGGTAATCAGCTCCCAATGATCCTCGACCTTGTAGCTGACCAGATCATAAATGCTGATGAACGCTGGATCGGCGTTGTCGTCACCGCAGGCAACGCGTCGTTCCTCGCGATGCTGATCGAAGCCTTCGCCGAACAGTTCGATGAAATATCGCTGGGCCACGCCATCCAGTGCTTGCAGCAACCCGCGAAAGCCCTGCCGGCGGCATTCTTCGACATCCAGCCCGAGACGCTGCGCCAGACGCATGATCCAGGTGAAATAGTGCTTCTGCTCTTTGCGCGAATCACCGGTGACCACTGCATCGACGCCGCCCTGCCACCACGCGGCGCGACCATAGAAATCCGCCACGGCGAGGTTGCAGCTGTTGCAGAAGGTCGGGCGACCGTCGCCAGCGGTGCGGTGGCCGTTCATCAGCACGTCGAAACGGTTCATCGCCTGTACATCGTCGGGGAACGGCAGATGCCGTTCGAACGGGCGAATCTGGCGGTGATCGACCACCAGCATTTCTACTCGCGGATCATCGAACAGGTGCAGCGCGCGGTAGACCCGATCAATGTTGGCCATCACCGCATCCGGCACGCCGGCATGGCGCATGTTGGCGATGCGCAACTGAAAGGTACGGCCATGCAGGATTGACAGCTGTAACTGGGTGGCGCGCAGCATGGCCACGGTGTAAGAACTGTCTTTACCGCCGCCGTAAGCGACCATCAATTTGTAGCCGGTCAGCCCGTCGAGACCGCCCGCAGCGTCAATCAGACGCTCGCCGAGGACAGCCACTGCGCGACGTTCGTCGGCGCGCAAATAGTGGTTGATCTGACCCAGCAGCGGTTCGTCGTTCAAGGCTTGGGAAGTGGGGGCGTTCATAGTGGTTCCGCCTGGAATTGGAATGCCTGAGTGGTGTGGCGGATATCGTTTTCAGTGGCCACTTCGCTACCGCCGACAAAAATGAAGCGTCCGCTGTGCAGGGCGTCGTAGCTGCCGCCGGACTCGAGAATCTGCCCCGGCTCGGGCAGCAACTCGCGCCACAGACTGGGCACGGTTTCGCGCAACGAATCGGCTTGCACTACCCGGCACGGCAGGGCAGCGGGTTTCGGGATCACCAGCCAGCCGCCGCTCGGGTCGTGGCTGACGGCGGGCACCGGCACTTGATCGCCGGCGAGGCGGCGCAGCCAATGCTCGTAGAGATTGACTCCGAACACTTTGTTGATCAGGTGCGGGACTTCGCTGCCGCCGACCCGCGCACCGATTTCGAGGAACACCAGCGAGTCGTCCGGTTCGACGAAAATTTCCAGGTGGAACGCCGTGCAGCGCAGATCGAGGGCACGCATGATCTGTTGGCTGAAAGCCTCGATGCGCGTACGCAGGGCCGATGCCTGGACGATCACCGAGCCCAGTGGCTGCGCCTTGGCGAAATCCAGGCAACTGTTGATGTAACGCGACACCACCTGAAACGGCACGCTGCCGTCGACATCGACGAAGCCGTCGATGTGGTAGGTCTGGCCGTGCATGAAGCCTTCGATCTCATAGCGCGACAGGTCGATGCTATTGAGCAGCGTGCGCAGTTCAATCTCGTTTTCGACCTTCTCCACGCCCATGCTCGCGGCGCCGTCCACTGGTTTTACGATCAGCGGGAAACCGATTTCCCGGGCAAAATCCACGGCCTGTTGCACCGACTCGCAACGCGCAAACGGCGGCACCGGCAGGCCATGGTTTTGCAGGATTTCCTTCATGCGTGCCTTGTCGCGGTAAACCGCCACTTCATCCGGGCCGTGTCCGGGAATGTTCAGGGTCTGGCGCACGCGCGCGGCGATTTCCAGGGTGAACTCGGACAGGGCAATCAACTGATCGACGGGGCCGACGCGTTCGATGACTTCCTGCACCGCGCCGAGCAGTTGCTCGTATTGGTTGACGTCAGCGACCTGCACCTGATGAGCGATATGCTGCGCCGGAGCGAGTACGCCGTCGGCGCCGAGTGCATCGACCACGTAGCTGATCCGGTGTTGTTGATGGTCGAAGAAATCTTCGTAGCGAGTCAGTTCGTTGTCCCAGCGGCGCCCATCACGAAAGCGCGGCCAGCGGTTGACGATTACGATGTGCATCGTGGTAATCCTATGAATGAGTGAAGTCAGTCGTGGCCGGAGGGTCAGCCCCAGGACGTCACACTGTCGGCGAGTACGGAGTCAGCGTCGGGCTGCGCGTGCAGCGAGCCCAGATAGCGGCTGAAGGTGTCGATAGCGTCGGGGCCGACGAACACCTGGTTGTAACCGGCATCGATCAAGGCTTGCCGGACTGCCAGGGTTTCATTTTCGGAAGTGGTCAGCTTGCCGCCGATCACGCAGGCCAGTTGCGGGTGCAGTTGGCGCACCTTGCGGATCAGCTCCAGACCCTGGGAGTAACCGTGGCCATTCACGCTGCTGACCACCAGCAACTGCGTGCGGCGCTGTTGCAATGCACTGAGCACTGTGTCCATCGGCGTGCAACTGCCGAGGTTCTTCACGTTCAAGCCGTGCTCCCCCAGCCACAGTTGCAGGTACACCAGATTCCACATGTGCGAGTCAGACTCGACGGTGGCGAGCAGGCAGTGAGGCCGAGTTTTCATTGGGATGCCTCCATGGCGAGCGATGGACCTTCGAGGGCGAGGCGAAAGCGCCGGGTGGTTAAAATGAACAGCAGCGTGCCGGGCACGGTCAGCACGAGTGCCAGCACCAGAATCAGCACCTGCACGCCGTAGACGTGGCCGACGCTGGCGGTGAGCAAACCACCCAGGGGATAAGAGAGCAGGTTGACCAGATAAAACGGCCCCATGACTTTGCCCAGATGAGCGCTCTCGATCGCCTTGATCCGCTGCGTACGGTTGAACACGTTGAACAGTGCGCATCCGGCCATTGCCAGCAGGAAACTCAGGGCATACAGCAACACACCGCTGGCCACGCCCATGCAGATCAGGCCCAGGCACAGCAAGGCAAAACCCAGTGCACCGAGTCGATAAATCGACATGCGCGCCAACAGTCGCGGCACCAGAATGAAGTTCAACAGACCCAGCGCGCCGGCCCCTGCATTCATCAGACCAAACACGCCGTCGGCGGCGCTGAACACGCCGCTGATGACGAACGCGTTGGCGCTGAGCACGGCAGCGAATGCCAGATTGATGCTGAAATTCAGCCCGGCCAGCGACAGCACTGGCGGGTTGCCAAGCAACAGGCGCCAGCCGAGCGCGAGATCCTTGAACACGCTGGTCGGGCGACTGACGGAGCGCGCCGTCGGCAAACCTGTCCAGAACAGCGCCGCAGCACACAGTGCGACTGCCGCCAGCCCCAGCAGCCAGCGCTTGTCGGCATACATCGCCAACCCGGCGGCGAGTGCCGGGCCCAGCGCCATGGCCAGCAGCTCCATGTTCTGCACCAGCGACTGACAGTGAGCGAGGCGTTCAGGGCCGGCGATCAGCGGCACGCTTTTTTCAACCGCCATGCGCACCGGCGCCATTAGCACCGACAATACGATGCCGTTGCCGATCAACGCCCAGATCATCCATTGCGGCTGATACCAGCAGATCCCCAGTGTCACGGCGAGGCTCAGTCCCCGCGCAGTATTGGCGCCGCGAAACAGCAGGCGCCCACCAAACCGGTCAGCCAGCAACCCGGCGAACGGATAGGCAATCAGTGCCGGCAGCCACTCCAGCGCAAACGCCACGCCGGAATAGCGCACGTTGCCAGTGAGCTGGAAAATCATCAACGGCACGGCAAACAGCACGGTCTGCTCCGCCAGCAAGGCACACAGCAACCCGGCACCGAACCAACGAATCGCGCTATTGCGTGCAGCGTCGTTGATGTCATGCATGCTCGCGGTCCCAAACGGTTTCCAGCTCGCGCAGATAAGGCAGCACGTATTTGCAGAAACGGCGCATTTCGTCGCGGGTTGGCCAGCCAGAGAAAATGAACTCGCTGACGCCGACTTTTTTGTACTCGAACAAGTATTCGGCGACTTCCTGATAGCTGCCGACCACGCACAATGCCGGACCGCCACGATAGGCCACGGCACCCGACCAGAGCATCGGCGACAGCCAGTCGTGTTCAGCTTTGTCGGCAAGGCGGAACGAGGTTTTCACCGCTTCCGAATCGCAGCGTCCGACGAACTCACGCACCCATTCGCGATGCTGTTCGTCCGGGTTTTCCATCATGCTCTCGACCGCCGCCAGCGCTTCGGCGCGGGTTTCGCGGGCGAGTACGTGCATGCGAATTCCCACCGAGCAACCGGACTGCAAAACCGTGCGGGCGGCCTCGGCAATTCCTTGCGGTGTATCGCCGTAACGCAGCCAGCAATCGCTGTGCTGGATGGCGATCTGCTGGGCAACGTCCGAGGCGCCGCTGAGATAAATACGCGGACGCTCGGCATCCTTGAACGGCAACCCGAGCTGGGCTTTTTCGATGCGGTAGTGCTTGCCGTGGTAGGTCAGCGGTGATTCGCCGCTCCAGAACCGATTGAGGATGTCGAGGAATTCGCCGGTGCGCTCATAGCGTCCGTCGTGCGCCACGAAGTCGCCGTAATAGGCTTGTTCGTCCGGGGAAATGCCGGCGACCAGATTCAGCGAGATACGCTTGTCCGACATCCACGACACGGTGTTGACGATCTGCGTGAACAGGGTCGGCGGCACCAGCCCCGGACGGTAAGCCAGAATGAATTTGACGCGATCGGTCTCACGCACCAGCGCGCCAATCATCGGCAGCGGATCGGGCATGTGGTAGCTGATGCCCATCAACAGCGAGTCGATGCCCAGCTCATCGGCTTCCTTGGCGAAATCGACGATCCCGGCGAAGTCGAGGGCGCCGGTGTCGTATTTTTCCGAGGCCTTTTGCTGACCGCTATCGAGCGGTGAGCACCAGTGAATACGCAGTGCAGACATTATGTTTCTCCATGGCCAAGCCTGCCGCCGCGGCAGCGGAGCAGGCTGTGAGAGTCAGGTCCGGATCAGAACAGGAAGCGGGTACCGACCGTGCGGTCGAACAGCGCTACATCGCGGATGCGTCGCTTGCCACAGATGAACTTGAGCAGACGCTCGATGCCCAGACCGCCACCGGCGCTCGGGTGCAGCAAGCCGCGCCGGGCGACTTCCAGGTAGTTGGCGAACGGCTGCAGGTCCATCGACAGCTCGTTCATGCGGTAGACGATCTGCTCGTATTCGAACTCACGCTCCGCGCCGGACAGGGCTTCGCCATAGCCATCGGGATAGATCAGGTCATAGTTGTTGTACGTGCCGCGCTTGCCCGGTGTTTCGCGATCGTAGAACTCGCGACGGTAGTTGGTGACGAAAAACGGCGTGTGCGCTTTGGCCGACATGATCTTCTCGAAGTCGTCGCCATGTTCGGCGCGCAACGCGTCGGAGCTGTAGATCGGGAACGCTGTGGCGAAATGCGGCAGTTGGCGGCCGAGTTGGGACAGTTCGGCGGCGCAGTGCTGAGTGACCTCGGCGAACACATGCTTTATCAGGCCTTCAATAAGGGCCATGACCTGATGCATGTCACCGTCGCGGATCTCGAAATCGAACTGCGAGAACTCCAGCAAATGGTTTTCCGAATCCTTGATCTCGGCCTTTTCCAGGCGGATGTTCGGCGCCACGATAAAGATCTTGTCGTGGCCTTTGGCGGTCAATGCCAACTGCTTGTGGAAGATCATGCTGGCGGTCAGTTTCAGGCGCCGTTCTTCATATTGAAGTTCAGCGGGATACACCGCGTGATTCAGCGGATCTGTGATGGGCGACATCAGAATCGGCATCAACTGTTTGAAGTCACGCTCAAGCAAATACTGTTGTAGCGCCTGTAGGACACGTCCTCGGACGATGGCAATGGATTCTATGTCAGGATTAGCGAAATCGGCGAAGTTACTTGTAATTTCTTCCATGATTGGCCAGATATTCAGGGAGTTAGGGAGGCCTGATTATTGTTTAATCGGAAGAAAACTCAATGTACAGATTTCGGCTAAAAAGCAACACAGAGCCTCGGTTTGGTTGTTTACATGACCTTTTGCGTGGACGATGTCGCGCTGTTGAAATTGATCAGTTGGCGCACCTGGGGGGCCGTTCGTTCGGGCCCTTGTTGGCAGGCGTCGTTTTCTCTATCTGTCTATTCAGAGTTTGCCCATGACTGCCCTGACCGGTTCGCGATCCCATCGGTTTTCCAGGTCTGACTACAAGACCCTGGGCCTCGCAGCCCTGGGTGGTGCACTGGAAATCTACGACTTCATTATCTTCGTGTTTTTCGCGCTGACCCTCAGTCAGCTGTTCTTTCCGCCAGAAATGCCGCAGTGGCTGAGATTGCTGCAAAGCTTCGGCATTTTTGTCACTGGCTATCTGGCACGACCGCTCGGCGGAATTCTGATGGCGCACTTCGCCGATCAGCTGGGGCGCAAGCGCGTGTTCAGCCTGAGCATCTTGATGATGGCGTTGCCCTGCCTGCTGATTGGCATCATGCCGACCTACGCTCAGATTGGTTACTTCGCACCGTTGCTGCTGTTGCTGCTGCGTGTGTTGCAAGGCGCCGCAGTCGGTGGGGAAGTGCCGAGTGCCTGGGTGTTCGTCGCCGAGCACGCGCCGGCCGGTCATCGCGGTTATGCGCTGGGTTTCCTGCAAGCCGGACTGACCTTTGGCTATTTGCTCGGAGCGCTGACCGCGACCCTGCTGGCGCAAATATTCACCCCTGCCGAAATTCTCGATTACGCGTGGCGCTTTCCGTTTCTGCTCGGCGGACTGTTCGGCGTGATCGGTGTCTGGCTGCGTCGCTGGCTGAGCGAGACGCCGGTGTTCATGGCTTTGCAGGCGCGCCGTGAGGCTGACGCCGAACTGCCGTTGCGCACCGTGATGCGCGAGCATCGGCACATGTTGTTGCCGGCGATGATTCTGACCTGCGTGCTGACGTCGGCAGTGGTGGTGCTGGTGGTGATCACCCCGACGGTCATGCAAAAAAGCTTCGGCATGAGCCCCAGCCATACATTCGCCCTGAGCAGCCTCGGTATTGTCTTCCTGAATATCGGTTGTGTGCTGGCCGGGTTGATCGTCGACCGGCTCGGCGCCTGGCGCGCGGTCATGTTGTACAGCGTGCTGCTGCCGGTCGGCGTGGCCCTGCTTTATGGCTGCCTGATCAGTGGCGGTGCGTGGCTGGGGCTGGCGTATGCGCTGGCGGGATTGGGGTGTGGTGTGGTCGGCGCAGTGCCGTCGGTGATGGTTAGCCTGTTTCCCGCACACATCCGCGTCTCGGGCATTTCGTTTACCTACAACATTGCCTATGCACTGTGGGCGAGCACCACACCGCTGTTGTTGATCGGGCTGATGCCGTGGAGCCCGTGGGTGTGCGTGGCGTACAGCCTGGTGATGGGCGCGGTGGGCGTTGCCTGCGCCGCATATTTCGGTGGGCGCGATACGGCTCAAACCAGTCAGACGCTGGTTGCCGAGCGCTAAGGCAGACATTTTGCAGCCTGCGCACTATGGTTTTGCACGGACGGCTATTGGATGACTGATTTACATGACTTGTCGGCGGCACAACTGCTGGCCTTGTTTGCCAGCGGTAAGTTGTCGCCGCTGGACTACTACGATCACCTGCTGGCGCACATCGAGCGCTGGGAACCGAGCATCAATGCGCTGTACGCGTTCGATCCGCAGCGCGTACTCGATCAGGCGCGCGCGTCGACTGAACGCTGGAGTCGTGGAACCCCACGCGGCATGCTCGACGGCATCCCGGTGACACTCAAGGAATTGATCGCCACTGAGGGCGATTGCATCCCCCAAGGTTCGCGCGCCACGACGTTGATCGCGGCGACTGCCGACGCGCCGCCGGCCGCGCGTTTGCGTGAAGCCGGGGCGATCATTCTGGGCAAAACCACGGTGCCGGATTTCGGCATGCTGTCGTCGGGGTTGTCGAGTTTCCATGGCATCACGCGCAACCCGTGGGACACCACGCAAAACCCCGGCGGCTCGAGTTCCGGCGCGGCGGCTGCGGCGGCGGCGGGTTATGGTCCGCTGCATGTCGGCACCGACATCGGCGGCTCGGTACGCTTGCCGGCCGGCTGGTGTGGGTTGGTGGGGTTCAAGCCAACGCTTGGACGGATCCCGATTGATCCGTATTACACCGGCCGTTGCGCGGGGCCGATGACCCGCACCGTGGATGATTGCGCGCTGATGATGCGTTATCTGGCGTTACCGGATGCGCGCGACGCCACCAGCCTGCCGGCGCAAGCGCTGGACTGGAACCTGCAAACACCGTCGATGCAGGGTCTACGCATCGGGCTGATGCTCGACCCCGGCTGCGGCTTCCAGCCTGAACATGAAGTCTGTGAAGCGGTGCGAGATGCCGCGCGAATGTTCGAGGCGCATGGCGCGCAGGTGCACTTGATCGGGTCGCTGATGGATCGACAATTGCTCGACGGCCTCGATGATTTCTGGCGCGCCCGCCAGCTGTCGCAACTGCAAAGCTTGAGCACGGCGCAACGCGACAACGTCTTGCCCTACATTCAGGACTGGGCGGCACCGGCGGCCGAGATGAGCGCGGTGCATGCGGTTGAAGGTTTCAATCAGACCTTTGAAATCCGTCGTCGCTGCGCGCAGTTGTTCGGCGACGTCGACTTGCTGTTGTCGCCGACCAATCAGGTCAGCAGCTTTCCCGCTGAATGGCCCTCGCCCGGCAATGACCCGCGCCAGCCTTTTGAACACATCGTGTTCACGCTGCCATGGAATATGGGCGAGCAACCGGCCTTGTCGATCAACTGCGGGTTCACATCAGCGGGTATGCCGATCGGCCTGCAAATGGTTGCACCGCGGTTTGCCGATCAATGGTTGTTGCAGTGCGCCAAGGCTTACGAAGGCTGGCGCGGCCCGATCAAACACTGGCCGTCTGCGCCGCCCCACTGATCCCTGGCCGTGCCCGTAGGCCGCTCAAGCGCCAGACGCTTAGGCTGCGTGCACTCTTTTTTAAAGGCCTTTTTCCATGCAATCACATGTACGTCGGGCGTTGCTGCCAATGCTGCTCATCGCCCAGCCCGCTTGTGCCGGTGACCCCGTCACAGCGCAGGATCAGGCGATAGGTCTGATTGATGGCAGCCACCTCAACCTGAATTTGCGCCACTACTATTCCAACCAGCACACCCGGCGCAGTACCCACCTGGTGATCAAAAAGGCCGGCGTCGCACAGCCCACACGCCAGCGCGACACCTGGGTGCAGACCGCGATGCTCAATTACATCTCGGGCTACACCGAAGGTTGGGTGGGCTTCGGTGTCGATGCCTCGCTGTTCAGCGCAGTGACCCTTGAGCGTGGGCACGGTGCGGTGGCCAATGGCGGTGACCGGGTGCTGGTCGACAGCGATGGCGACGCGGTCCCGAGCTGGAGTCGTCTGGGTGTCGGCGACGTGAAACTGCGAGTGTCGAGCACCGAACTCAAGGCCGGGCGGATGCTCACGGAAAACCCGATCCTGCGCTACAAGGACAACCGTGCCTTGCCGTCAACCTTTCAGGGCATTGGCCTGAACAGCAACGAACTCGACTGGCTGGCGCTGCAAGCGGGCAGCTTCGAGCGCGCCATCCCGCGTACCGGCACTGGCAGCGAACGCCTGACCACCACCTTCGGCAATCGCGCCTACAGCGGTTCACGTATCAGCTATCTCGGCGCGACAGCCAAAGCGCCCTACGGTCTGACATTGAGCGCTTACGGCTCGCGGTTCGAGGACATGTGGCAGCAATACTATCTGGGCGCGACTCACGTAACGGGGGATCGCGCCAACCTCGCGCTGAAAACCAGCCTCAACTACTACCGCACACGCGATCAGGGTGAACAAAACCTGGGCTTCATCGACAACCACGCCTACAGCCTGGCAATCACCGCCGCCCATGGCGCGCACGCTCTGACTACGGCGTGGCAGCAGGTGTTCGGCAACGAATATTTCGACTACGTGTGGGAGTCCACGGGCAACTACATGGCTAACTCGCTGTACTCGGACTACAACGGTCCGAACGAAAAATCCTGGCAACTGCGCTATGACTTCGACCTCGCCAGCTACGGCGTGCCGGGCCTGACCGCCAGCCTGTGGCACGCCAAGGGCTGGGGCATCGATGGCACCCACTACAGCGGCGACCGCGACGGACGCAACACCGGCTACAACGTGCGCGGGCTGGACGGTGCCAAGCACAACGAAAATGGCTTGATGCTCGCCTACGTGGTGCAGTCCGGCACCCTGAAAAATACGGCGCTGCGCAGTATCGTCTATAACCACCGCGCGAGTGGCGGGCAGATCGACGGCAGTTACGACGAGTTCCGTCTGGTGGCGAATGTACCGCTCAGCCTGTTTTGAATGCGCCGAGAACGCTGCGTAGTCTGCGGCGTTATCCACAGCAGAAATATTTCAACGGCGTTAACCCGAACGCAACGGACTGCCCGTCTCAGTGGATGAATGATCAATTTCATCCCGAGGTCAGCCCCCATGTCCCGTTCCCTGCCTTTTCTGCGACCTGCTGCGGTCAGCGTGCTGTTGTCCATCGCCGGTTGCGGTGTTTCCTCCAACCCGCAATCCGTTGCTGTCCCCGCGCCAGCCCAGACATCGGTTCAACAGGAGGCGATGCTGGCCGACAGTGCGCAGGCCAAGCGCAGTGTTCGCCCTGCACCGATTGCCAGTTTCGCAGCGATGCCTGCGCGGGAAAGTTATCCACAAGGCTATCGCGACGAGCCGCGTGAGCAATATCAAACGCTGGCCGACAACCCCATCCACAGCGTGGCCCAAACCCCGGTCTCGACCTTCAGCGCCGACGTCGACACGGGCGCCTATGCCAATGTCCGTCGCTTGCTCAATCAGGGACGCCTGCCGCCGGAAGGCGCGGTGCGGCTGGAGGAAATGGTCAATTACTTCCCTTATGACTACGCCTTGCCCAGTGACGGCTCACCGTTTGGCGTGACCACCGAACTGGCGGCGTCGCCATGGAACCCGCACACTCGCTTGCTGCGCATCGGCATCAAGGCTTCCGACCGCGCCGTGGCAGAACTGGCCCCGGCCAATCTGGTGTTTCTGGTGGACGTGTCCGGCTCGATGGATCGCCGCGAAGGTCTGCCGATGGTCAAAAGCACACTGAAACTGCTGGTCGATCAATTGCGCGAGCAGGACAGGGTGTCGCTGGTCGTGTATGCCGGCGACGCCCGCGTGGTGCTTGAACCCACTTCCGGGCGGGAAAAAGCCAGGATTCGTAACGCCATCGAGCAATTGACCCCCGGCGGCTCGACCGCTGGCGCGTCGGGCATCGAACTGGCCTATCAAATGGCCCAACAGGCGTTCATCCCCAAAGGCATCAACCGCATCCTGCTGGCCACCGACGGTGATTTCAACGTCGGCGTCAGCGACTTCGACAGCCTTAAACAAATGGCTGTGGATAAACGTAAAACCGGAATTTCCCTGACCACCCTGGGTTTCGGTGTGGATAACTACAATGAACACCTGATGGAACAACTGGCGGACGCTGGCGATGGCAATTACGCCTACATCGACAACCTGCGCGAAGCACGCAAAGTATTGGTCGATCAACTCGCCTCGACCCTTGCCGTGGTGGCGAAAAACGTCAAATTGCAGGTGGAGTTCAACCCGGCGCAGGTCAGTGAATATCGCCTGCTCGGCTACGAAAACCGTGCACTCAAGCGTGAGGATTTCAGCAATGACAAAGTCGATGCAGGCGAAATCGGCGCAGGACACACGGTGACCGCGCTGTATGAAATTGTTCCGGCAGGCGAGAAGGGCTGGCTGGAGCCACTGCGCTATGGTCAATCGCGTGCGGTTGTTGCGCAGAAGAACGGAGAATTGGCGATGCTGCGTGTGCGATATCAACAGCCCGAAGGTGGGAAAAGTCTGCTGATCGAGCGGCCGATTGCCAATCAGGTTGCACCGGCCAGCGAAGACCTGCGCTTTGCGGCGGCGGTTGCTGCGTTTTCCCAGCAACTCAAGGACGGTCGCTACACCGGCGATTTCAGCCTCAAGGACACCGAAGCGCTGGCCCGTGGCGCGCGAGGCGATGACCGTTTCGGCCTGCGCAACGAGTTCGTGCAATTGGTCGAACTGGCGCAGAGCCTGCGCACTTCAACCGCATCGAATGCGCAGCCCACTGAGCGACGGATTGAATAGTGAGTCGCCTCAAAGGCTTCATCGGTCAGCTGTTTGCTTCGCCAGACAGCTCAACCGCCAGCAGCGATGAAGCGTTGCTGGCGCGCTACCGCGAGGGCGACGGCGCGGCGTTCGAGATCTTGTACGCCCGCCATCGCCAAGCTTTGTATCGGTTCCTGCTCGGCTTGAGCGGCAAACCCGAACTGGCCGACGAAGTGTTTCAGGAAACCTGGTTGAGCCTGATCCGCAGCGCCAGTCAGCCACAAGGACGGGCGACCTTTCGTACATGGCTGTTCCAGATCGCCCGCAATCGCCTGATCGATCACTGGCGCAAGCACGGCGCCCAGCAACCGCTGCACGACAGTTACGATGAGCAAACCCACGCTGTCAGTGACGAGGCGACCGATCCCGAGCAACTGTTGAGCCTCAGCCGCGACAGCCAACGCCTCGAAACCGCTCTGCAAAACCTGCCCGCCGACCAGCGCGAAGTGTTCCTGCTGCGCGCCCACGGCGACCTCGACCTGGCACAAATCGCCAGCCTCACCGAAACACCGCTGGAAACCGTCAAGAGCCGCTTGCGCTACGCCCAGCAAAAACTGCGTCGGCTGCTGGCCGAGGAGGTACTGACATGACTGACGCCCGCCAGACACCCGAAGATCCTGTGATCAAACATGTTCGCGAACAGCACAATGCCGAGCCGCCCGCGCACCTCGACGCGTTCATCCTCAAGGCTGCCCACCGCGAAGTCTCGGCACCGAAGCCAGGCCTGTGGCAACGCTGGCTCGACGCCTGCCGCAAACCACGCTGGCAAGTCGCATTCGCCAGCCTCGTCGGCGTGGCCCTGATGCTGTCACTGGTGCAACGCGCCCCCGAACCGCAACCCCAATTCGACTTCGCCCCGGCGGCCAAACCTGCTGCCTCAATGGCCCGTAAACAAGCGCCCGAAGCGCAATCACTGGCCGCCCCCGCACCGATGGCGGAAATGGCCGCGCCTATGCAAAGCCAATCCAACCGCGCCGACGAAGCCAAACTCAGCAAACGCGCCGCCGCCCCCGCCAACGGCCTCGACGAACAACTGCGCGAAGTCCTGCGCCTGCGCGAATCCGGCCAATCAAAAGTCGCCGACACCCTGTTCAACCAACTGCACAAACGCTACCCGAACGCCGACCTCGACGCCCGGCTCCAGCAAATCCAGCAGAACTGATCGCCTGTTCGCCCAGCCATTTGGCATTGCCCCGCAAAAACGCGCAATATCGGGCCATAGCTGAATCGCTGGAGAACACCGTGGCACCAAAAATCGACCGCATCGCCCAACTCCTCAACTGCCCGCAAAAGGGCGAAGAGATGCGCCGCGCGATTACTGAAGCGCGTAAGGAGTTTCTGCTGAGCCAGCAGGAAGAGGATGTGCTTGAGGAAGAGGACGTCTTTGAAGAGGAGGTTGGGGAGGAAGACGAAGAGGATGAGGATTACGATGAGTTTGATTGGACGACGGAGTGATGGTTGAAGTTTGGATGCTCGGTGAAACCCAGCAACTCATGGCTTTTGGTCGTTGCGTTGGAAGGCAGTTGTCAACTCTAAGTTGACAACTGCCCGCCCGGCCGAGGCTTCATTGATCAAAAAGCTGGAATTATTCACCCGAAAAGCCGACGCCCATAAAAAAGCCCCGGACCATTACAGTCCGGGGCTTTCTCGTTTAAATCAATGGTGCACCAGGCGGGATTCGAACCCACGACCCCTGCCTTCGGAGGGCAGTACTCTATCCAGCTGAGCTACTGGTGCAGCGGGCGACATCATACCTAGGTCGGGTCAGGGCGTCCATGCTGGGTTTTGGGGCGTATTGTCAGTGCGCGTGTCGGCTGGAGTCGCTGTATTCCATAAAGCGGTAACGTCCTGCAAAACCCTCGCTTGGCGCTTTGACGGGGGTGTTCTATGGTTTTCCTGCGGCGGGGGCGTTTTGCTCGTTGATCTGAAAAACTTCACAAACACGCCGTTTTTGTTCTTTTTTTCGAACGCCCTATTGTCCTTTAAACCCTTTGCTCCTACGATCCGTTTGAGATTTCAAACGCTCGTTGACTGGGCGTTGAAGCGCAGGTGTTTCGAGTCGTGCACGATTGATGCGCCTCACCCGGTCACTGATTTCCCTGACGGCAGCCTTGCGAGGCGCCTTTCTACAATCATAATTTGCTCCGCGCAGGCCGCGGTGCTGTTAAGGAAAGCCGACATGCAGCTTAAAGACACCCAGTTGTTCCGCCAGCAAGCCTTCATTGATGGCGCTTGGGTCGATGCGGACAACGGTCAGACAATCAAGGTCAACAACCCGGCCACCGGCGAAATTCTCGGTACCGTGCCGAAGATGGGCGCTGCCGAAACCCGCCGTGCCATTGAAGCCGCTGATAAAGCGCTGCCGGCCTGGCGTGCACTGACCGCCAAAGAGCGTGCCGGCAAACTGCGTCGCTGGTTCGAGCTGATGATCGAAAACCAGGACGACCTCGCTCGCCTGATGACCCTCGAGCAGGGCAAGCCGCTGGCTGAAGCCAAGGGCGAAATCGTTTACGCCGCTTCGTTCATCGAGTGGTTCGCCGAAGAAGCCAAGCGCATCTACGGCGACGTGATTCCGGGCCACCAGCCGGACAAACGCCTGATCGTGATCAAGCAGCCAATCGGCGTGACCGCAGCCATTACCCCGTGGAACTTCCCGGCCGCGATGATCACCCGTAAGGCCGGCCCGGCGCTGGCTGCCGGTTGCACCATGGTGCTCAAGCCTGCTTCGCAAACCCCTTTCTCCGCATTCGCACTGGCTGAACTGGCCCAGCGTGCCGGCATTCCTGCGGGCGTGTTCAGCGTGGTATCCGGCAGCGCCGGCGACATCGGCAGCGAGCTGACCAGCAACCCGATCGTGCGCAAGCTGTCCTTCACCGGTTCGACCGAAATCGGCCGTCAACTGATGGCCGAATGTGCCAAGGACATCAAGAAAGTCTCGCTGGAACTGGGCGGCAACGCGCCGTTCATCGTGTTCGACGACGCAGACCTGGATAAGGCCGTTGAAGGCGCGATCATTTCCAAGTACCGCAACAACGGTCAGACCTGCGTCTGCGCCAACCGTCTGTACATTCAGGATTCGGTCTACGACGCCTTCGCCGAGAAGCTGAAAGTGGCCGTGGCCAAACTGAAGATCGGCAACGGTCTGGAAGACGGGACCACCACTGGCCCGCTGATCGACGAAAAAGCCGTGGCCAAGGTGCAAGAACACATCGCTGACGCCGTGGCCAAAGGCGCCACCGTGCTGGCCGGTGGCAAGCCGATGGAAGGCAACTTCTTCGAGCCGACCATCCTGACCAACGTGCCGAAAGACGCAGCGGTCGCCAAGGAAGAAACGTTCGGTCCGCTGGCGCCGCTGTTCCGCTTCAAAGACGAAGCCGAAGTGATCGCGATGTCCAACGACACCGAGTTCGGTCTGGCCTCTTACTTCTACGCTCGTGACCTGGGCCGTGTGTTCCGTGTGGCGGAAGCCCTGGAATACGGCATGGTCGGCGTCAACACCGGGCTGATCTCCAACGAAGTCGCGCCATTCGGCGGCATCAAGGCGTCGGGCCTGGGCCGTGAAGGCTCCAAGTACGGCATCGAAGATTACCTGGAAATCAAATACCTCTGCCTGGGCATCTAAGCCGGGAAAGGGATTGCTGCAAACGCAAAGGGCACGAGAGCGCTGTCCCTTTGCGTCGTTTCAAACCGGAATTTTCTCTGCGGCCGGGAACGCCGTGGCAGTCGATCATCGCATGCTGCCACCGTCGCTTCCTCCCGCTTAATCCTTGAACCACGCCGCCCGATGAGCGGCGAATGAGGACTGTAATGAGCAAGACTAACGCTGAACTGATGGCCCGCCGTACCGCTGCCGTACCTCGTGGTGTTGGCCAGATTCACCCGATCTTCGCCGAATCCGCGAAGAACGCTACCGTGACTGACGTTGAAGGTCGTGAATTCATCGACTTCGCCGGCGGTATCGCTGTACTGAACACCGGCCACGTGCACCCGAAAATCATCGCCGCCGTGACCGAACAGCTGAACAAGCTGACCCACACCTGCTTCCAGGTGCTGGCCTACGAGCCGTACGTTGAGCTGTGCGAAAAAATCAACGCCAAGGTGCCAGGTGATTTCGCCAAGAAAACCCTGCTGGTCACCACCGGTTCCGAAGCGGTGGAAAACGCCGTGAAAATCGCCCGTGCCGCCACTGGGCGCGCTGGCGTGATCGCCTTCACCGGCGCTTACCACGGTCGCACCATGATGACCCTGGGTCTGACCGGTAAAGTCGTGCCTTACTCGGCCGGCATGGGCCTGATGCCTGGCGGCATCTTCCGCGCGCTGTACCCTAACGAACTGCACGGCGTGAGCATCGACGATTCGATCGCTTCCATCGAGCGCATCTTCAAGAACGACGCTGAGCCGCGTGACATCGCTGCCATCATCATCGAGCCGGTTCAGGGCGAAGGCGGTTTCTACGTCGCGCCTAAGGAGTTCATGAAGCGTCTGCGCGCCCTGTGCGACCAGCACGGCATTCTGTTGATCGCTGACGAAGTGCAGACCGGCGCTGGCCGTACCGGCACCTTCTTCGCCATGGAGCAGATGGGCGTTGCTGCCGACCTGACCACTTTCGCCAAATCCATCGCTGGCGGCTTCCCGCTGGCCGGTGTGTGCGGCAAGGCCGAATACATGGACGCCATCGCTCCAGGCGGCCTGGGCGGCACTTACGCCGGTAGCCCGATCGCTTGCGCGGCGGCTCTGGCGGTGATGGAAGTTTTCGAAGAAGAAAAACTGTTGGATCGCTGCAAGGCTGTCGGCGAGCGACTGGTCACTGGCCTCAAAGCCATCCAGGCCAAGTACCCGGTCATCGGCGAAGTCCGTGCCCTGGGCGCAATGATCGCCGTCGAGCTGTTCGAGAACGGCGACAGCCACAAGCCGAACGCTGCCGCTGTGGCGTCCGTTGTGGCCAAGGCTCGCGACAAGGGCCTGATCCTGTTGTCCTGCGGCACCTACGGCAACGTTCTGCGCGTACTCGTACCGCTGACCTCGCCGGATGAGCAACTGGACAAAGGTCTGGCGATCATCGAAGAGTGCTTCTCCGAGCTGTAAGGTCGGGCGCTGTGTGACTGGATAGACAAAAAACCCGCTTCGGCGGGTTTTTTTTCGTCTGTGGAATCACATCATCAGGTTTAGCGCTGTATCGAATAGCTCGCATTGGCTAAGGTTCAGGCATTGCAAGGGAGAGCGCGCATGACTGCCGTTGATTTACCCGCCGTACCCCGAGTGCTGATTGCCGAGGCCGACCCATGGTCTCGTGATCTGCTCAAACAAGTGCTGCTCAACGTGCGCTGCGATGCGCGGCTGGATCTGTGTGCCGACGGCCAGCAAGCCCTCTCGCTGCTCAGCGAAGTGCCCTATGACCTGGCCATCGTCGATTGGGAGCTGCCCGGTGTCGATGGCTTGAGCGTGTTGCGCAGCGTGCGCCAGCGCAAACGCAATCCGCCGCTGCCGTTCATTCTGATGAGCAGCCGCAACGACAGCGCGAGCGTGCGCGAAGCCCTTCCGCTGGCGCCGACGGCGTACCTGACCAAACCCCTGAACATGGAAAGCCTGACGGAGCGTCTGCAAGGTTTGTTGCTCAATGCCGGTGAGGAAGTGTTCTGCGAAGTGCCGGCACTCGCGCCGGGCATGACCTTGTCGGTGTTCCTTGAGCGGCGCCGCGAGCAGACTGACGGCGCCCCGCTGATGACCGATGTGCAGGTGGCGGTCAAACGCAGCCTCAATCCCAATGGGCTGGACCTGAAGCTGCTGGAAGAGGAAATCCGCATAGACCCGCAGATCACCGCCGTATTGATCGCCGCAGCCAACAGCGCGGCGCAGCACCACGGTGCACCGGTGCAGACGTTGGCGCAGGCGCTGCATCGGCTGGGGACTGGGCAAAGCATGAACCTGATTCTGGGGTTGGCGCTCAAGCGCAGCGCCAGGCTCAGCGATCCGTGTCTGGCGGACTATGCCGAGCGTTACTGGGGCCTGTCGCTGCACACCGCGGAGTACGCTCGCACCCTGGCGCGCTTGCTCGATCTGGATCAGGAGCGCTGCTATTGCGCCGGCATGTTGCATCGTTTGGGCGATCTGGCGTTGCTGCGCTGTCTGCAGGAGTGGAAGCAGGCCGGCGGGGAGCTGGATGAGTGTGAGGAAGTCGGCGACGCGCTGGCCGAGTTTGGCGCGGCGTATGGTTCGGCGTTGCGTACACGCTGGCGTTTGCCGTTGGAGTTGCGTGAGCTGATTGCTTCGGTCTACCAGCTCGGCGGCGGGGTGTATTCCCGCGAGGCGCTGGTGATGAACATGGCAGCGCAGATGGCTCGCCTGACGGAGCATGAAGGTGTTGAGGAACTGGCGAAGAGCCGCACGGCGCGGTTGCTCAAGATCGGGCTGCCGGAATTGATGCGGATGCGCAAATAACTGGAGTTTTCACAAACCCACAGTTGTTTTGTGTTGTCAGGCAGAGATAATCCGGTTTTTGCCCTGGCGTTTGGCTTCGTACATCGCTGCATCCGCACGGGCGAACAGGCTGTCGAGGCTGCCATCGCCCTCCTTGAGGCTGGTCAGACCCTGGCTCACCGTAATGCCGAACGTCTGGCCGTTGTGGTTGAAACTCAAGCGTTGGATCTCTCGTTGCAGCCGTTCGGCCACTTGCATCGCCATGTCTGGCGCGCAGCCGGGGAACACGGCGGCAAACTCTTCCCCACCAATACGCCCGAACAGATCTGCGCGTCGCAGCGAACCGCGACCGCACTCGGCGATCCGTTGCAGCACATTGTCACCCTCGGGATGGCCGTAGCTGTCGTTGATCACTTTGAAGTCATCGATATCCAGCAGCAGGAATGCCAGTGGTGAACCTTGCAGGCGCGCCTCTTCGAATTCGCGATTGGCGCATTCGAAGAAGTGGCGCCGATTGCTGCTTTGGGTCAGCACGTCGGTAGTGGCCAGGCGTTGCAACTCGGTTTCCATCTGCTTTTTATCGGTGATGTCCTCGGCGATACCGACAATCACCACCGGTTGTCCGGGTTCGTCCTGACGATTGATGAAGCATTTATCGCTGATCCAGCGTACCTGGCCGTCGGCGGCAATGATCCGGTATTCGCGATCTTCCACGGCGCCTTTGTGCAGGACGTCGGCGAGGCTGCGTTCGGCGTAGTCCAGATCGTCGGGGTAGATGCTGTCGCGCCACTGGTTGTAGTCGGCGAGCAAGAGGCCGGCGCAGCGGCCGAAAATCCGTTCATAGGCGGGGCTGACGTACAGCACCTGCCGGGTTTCCCAGTCGAAGGCCCACAGCACGGCATTGACGCTGACCAGCAGGGCGCTGAACAGTTGCTCGCGCTCGCTCAGCCGGGCGACTTCGCCTTGGGCGTGCATCAACGCCATGAGGGTTTGCGCGGCCTCGGGCCATTGCGGGAGGGATGAGTCTTTTTGGTTGTTGTTGACCATCGGCACAGATCTCAAAGGGCGTGCCGGAATTCGACAACGACCACAGTACGGCCCGCCGGGGTGGCGAAGTGTCTTTGAGATAGGGGATTGCGGGCTAAGTTCCGATGGGTGCGCCCGGGAGTCCGGACGCACCGATCAACGGTCTCAGACCGCTGCAGGGCGCAGCGAGTAGGTTTTCAACTGGTCGGCGAATTCGCGCAGGGAATGTATGCCACTGGCCTCGGCCTCGTGAATCCATTCCTTGATGGCGGCGAGCATGTCGTGGCCATTTGCACTGGTCTTGACCCAGATCTGTTGCAGGGCCAGACGTTTTTCGTAAATTACCTTCAGTGCCTGGCTGTGCTCGAGCATGGTCTGGATACGCAGGTGATGACGATCTTCCAGCAGGCTGGTTTCCCGCGAGAGCAGACGCTTGGCGCGGTGGAACTGGTGACGCACCGAATGATCGACCTTGGCCAGCTCTTGCTTGACCAGCGGGCCGATGACCAGCTTGCGGTACTGGGCCATGATCTGGAAGCGGTTGTTGAGGATCGCCATGGCGGTGTCCATGTCCAGGTTGCCCTTGCCTTCGACACGGTGAGCAATCGGCGCGACACGTTGCACCTTGGCCAGACGCAGGAAGCTGAAGACTTTGATCCAGGCCCAACCGAGGTCGAACTCCCACTTCTTCACCGACAGCTTGGCCGAGTTGGGGTAGGTGTGATGGTTGTTATGCAGTTCTTCGCCGCCGATCAGGATCCCCCACGGCACCAGATTGGTCGCCGCGTCGCGGCATTCGAAGTTGCGGTAGCCGACGGCATGGCCCAGGCCGTTGATCACGCCGGCAGCCCACACCGGGATCCACATCATCTGGATCGCCCAGATGGTGATGCCGATGGTGCCGAACAGCAGCAGGTCGATGACGCCCATGATGGCCACGCCCAGCAGCGGATAGCGGCTGTAGACGTTGCGTTCGATCCAGTCTTCGGGGCAGTTTTTGCCGTAGATGCGCAGGGTCTCGGGGTTTTGCGCTTCGGCGCGGTACAGTTCGGCGCCGGTGCGCAGCACAGTGGACAGACCTTTGATGACCGGGCTGTGCGGGTCATCTTCGGTTTCGCATTTGGCGTGGTGTTTGCGGTGGATGGCGGTCCATTCGCGGGTGTTCTGCGCTGTGGTCAGCCACAGCCAGAAGCGGAAAAAGTGTTTGAGCCCGGCATTCAGCTCCAGCGAGCGATGGGCGGAGTAACGGTGCAGATAGACCGTGACGGCGACAATTGTCACATGGGTCATGAGCAGGGTGACGGCGACCAGTGACCAGGCCGACAAACCAAGAAAACCTTCGTACCACATAGGCTATAGGGCCCTCGATAAAGATAAAAACAGCCGTTGCATTATCACCAAGCACACAGATAAAACCAGTCACCCTTTCAGATAAGAGTCGCTGGATGTTTCTTGACCTATAATCCCAACCTTTTTGTAGGGACATGGACGGCCGAATGTCAGCCACTTATCGCGATGCCTTGCGTGCAGCGCTGCTCTATCTTGTAGTTGCAGTCGTCTGGCTGCAGGGGGCTGGTTATTTATTAAACAGTTTCTTCGATAACGCCGTCGATCTTGCCCGTTGGCAACTGATCAACGGTTATGTATTGGCGGCGTTCAGTGCCGGGCTGATCTTTCTGGCGCGGGCGCGTTTGTGTGCGTTTCTGGGGATTGGCGCGCGTTTGCGCGAGCGGCATGCTGATCGCGAACGCCTGCGGCAGGCGGCGGCTGTGTTCGATTGCACGCGTGAAGGCGTACTGGTCACCAACCATCGTGGGCTGATCGTGCACGTCAATCGTGCGTTCATCGAGATCACTGGTTACCAAGGCGAGGAAGTTCTGGGTCAGCAGCCAAGCCTGTTCAAGTCTGGCCATCATCCGCCGGGTTTCTATCAGGCGATGTTCGCCACGCTGGCGTCGCAGGGCGAGTGGAGCGGTGAGATCTGGAACCGCCGTAAAAGCGGCGAAATTTATCCTCAGTGGCAAACCATCCGCGTCATACACGATGATCAGGGGCGCCTTAGTCACTATGTGGCGGTGTTCTCCGACATCAGTGCGATCAAGCACTCCGAGCATGAACTCAAGCACCTCGCTCACCACGATCCGCTGACCGATCTGCCCAATCGCCTGCTGTTCAGCGACCGCGCCGAGCAGGCGCTGGCCTCGGCGCAGCTCCAAAAACGCGGCTGCGCCCTGCTGATGCTCGATCTGGATCACTTCAAGATGATCAACGACAGCCTCGGTCACAACGTCGGTGATCGACTGCTCAAGGCCGTGGCTGCGCGGTTGCAGGACTTGTTCGGTCCCGGCATCACTCTGGCGCGACTCGGAGGCGATGAATTCGCGGTGCTGGCCGAGTGTTGTCCACAACTGGTGCAGGCAGCGGCGTTGGCCCGGCGCATTCTCGACGCGCTCAAAGAGCCGTTTTGTATCGAAGGTCATGAGTTGTTCATCAATGCCAGTGTCGGCATCAGCCTGTTTCCCAGCGATGCGCTGAGCGCCGAACAACTGCTGCGCAATGCCGATGCTGCGCTGTTCAAGGCCAAGAGCAACGGGCGCAACGGTTACGCCTTGTACACCGAAGAGCTGACGGCCCATGCCCAGCGACGGGTCGAAATCGCTTTCGAATTGCGCCGAGCGCTGGAGCAGCAGGAGCTGCGGGTCTACTACCAACCGGTGCATGACCTGAAAACCGGGCGCCTGATCGGCGTTGAAGCCTTGGTGCGTTGGCAGCATCCGCAGCGCGGCCTGGTGTCGCCGGCCGAATTCATCCCGATTGCCGAGCGCACCGGGTTGATCGCCGAGATCGACGCGTGGGTCATGCAGCAGGCTTGCCGGCAAATGTGCCAATGGCTGAAAGCCGGGGTGTTGCTGGCGTTTGTGGCGGTGAATGTCTCGTCGCGGCTGTTTGCTCGACGCGAGTTGTATCAACAGGTGGCGCAGGTGCTGCACGACACTGGGCTGGATCCGGCCTATCTGGAACTGGAGGTCACCGAAAGTGCGGTGATGGACGACCCGGAAGTGGCGCTGGAGCAGATGCATCGCTTGCGCGAATTGGGCATTCGTTTGGCCATTGATGATTTCGGCACTGGCTATTCATCGCTGCTGCGGCTCAAGCGCTTGCCGGTGCAGAAACTCAAGATCGATCAGGGGTTCGTCGCCGGATTGCCCGGGGACGAACATGATGTGGCGATTGTCCGGGTGATCATCGCGCTGGCCCGCAGCATGGGCATGCAGGTGCATGCCGAGGGCATCGAACAGGTTGAGCAGGCGGCGTTTCTGTTGGAGCAGGAGTGCAATCTGGGGCAGGGGTACTGGTTTGGACGGCCGGTACCGGCGCCGGAGATCGATTGGTCGCGAGCGCCATTGATCGATTGAAGATCAACAGATCGCAACCCCTTGTCCGTATAGATAATTCTTTTCGGTTATATAAAAATTCTTAAATAGTATTTTTAAGAATAACAGTGCCTCTCTTATATTGCTCCCACGCCAACGCAGTGCCCTCCGCTGCCAGGCCAATCCCCTTCAAAGGAGCAGCACCATGAGCGCATCCCTGCGTAGCGTTGACGGTCAGGACGAAGCCACCATTTTGCGTGAGATCCAGAGTGCCCTGCGCGACCTGCGCTTTGGCGCAGTGGAGATCACTGTGCACAACGCGCAAGTGGTCCAGATCGAGCGCAAAGAGAAATTCCGCTTGCAGCAGCCGGGCAAGCAACCGGGCTAAAAGATCCCGACCGGCAACTCGATTGCAGATATTCATAAGAAAAAGCCATCACCCAGAATTCCAGGAGCTTTCACCATGTCGTCGATTCGCCGTTACGCGTTGGCCGCCGTGGCCAGTGCTGCGTTTGCCGGTTGCGCGGTTGCCAAGGATTACGAACTGCTCAACGTGTCGTATGACCCGACGCGTGAGCTGTATCAGGACTACAACGCCGAATTCATCCAGTTCTGGCAGCAAGGACATGCCGGCGACACGGTGAGAATCCAGCAATCCCACGGCGGCTCGGGCAAGCAGGCCCGTGGGGTGATCGACGGTCTGCGTGCCGACGTCGTGACCCTGGCCCTGGCCGGTGACATCGACGAAATCGCCAAACTCGGCAAAACCCTGCCGGCCGACTGGCACAAGCGCCTGCCGCAGGCGAGCACGCCGTACACCTCGACCATCGTGTTCCTGGTGCGCAAGGGCAATCCCAAAGGCATCAAGGACTGGGGTGATCTGGTCAAGAACGACGTCTCGGTGATCACTCCGAACCCGAAAACTTCCGGCGGTGCGCGCTGGAACTTCCTCGCCGCCTGGGCCTACGGCCTGAAAGCCAATGGCGGTGATGAAGCCAAAGCCAAGGAGTACGTACAGACCCTGTTCAAGCATGTGCCGATTCTCGATACCGGCGCTCGCGGCTCGACCATTACGTTTGTCAACAACGGTCAGGGTGATGTGTTGCTGGCCTGGGAAAACGAAGCGTTCCTGGCGCTGAAAGAAGACGGCGGCACGGACAAGTTCGACATCGTCGTGCCTTCACTCTCGATCCTCGCTGAACCGCCCGTGGCCGTAGTCGACAAGAACGCCGAGAAGAAGGGCAATGCGCAGATCGCCGAAGCCTATCTCAAACACCTGTACAGCCCGGCCGGCCAGGAAATCGCCGCGAAGAACTTCTACCGTCCGCGTGACAAGGCTGTCGCCGCCAGATATGCCCAGCAGTTCCCGACACTGGAACTGGTGACCATCGACAAGGACTTCGGCGGCTGGAAAGCCGCACAGCCGAAATTCTTCAACGACGGTGGCGTGTTCGACCAGATTTATCAGGCGCAGTAATCTGACTTCAGCCACACCACGAGCCTGATGCGTTCAGCGGAAGGCTTTTTAACCAAGGACTCTTATGTCGCGTCGTATCTCCCCCGTCATACCCGGCTTCGGGCTGACGCTGGGTTACACCTTGGTGTACCTCAGCCTGATTGTGCTCATCCCGCTGGCGGCGATGTTCGTCCACGCCGCGCAACTCACCTGGGATCAGTTCTGGACGATCATCTCCGCGCCGCGTGTGCTGGCCGCCCTGAAGCTGAGCTTCGGTACCGCGCTGTGTGCCGCGATCATCAACGGCATCATCGGCACGCTGCTGGCCTGGGTGCTGGTGCGCTACACCTTCCCGGGGCGCAAGGTCATCGACGCGATGATCGATCTGCCATTCGCCCTGCCGACGGCGGTGGCGGGTATCGCCTTGACTGCGCTGTACGCGCCGACCGGTCTGGTCGGGCAGTTCGCCACAGACCTGGGTTTCAAGATCGCCTACACCCCGCTGGGCATCACCCTGGCGCTGACCTTCGTGACCCTGCCGTTCGTGGTGCGCACGGTGCAACCGGTGCTGGCCGACATTCCCCGTGAAGTCGAAGAAGCTGCTGCGTGTCTGGGAGCGAAGCCGTTGCAGGTGTTCCGTTACATTCTGGTGCCGGCGCTGCTGCCCGCCTGGCTCACCGGTTTTGCCCTGGCTTTTGCCCGTGGCGTCGGCGAGTACGGTTCGGTGATTTTCATCGCCGGCAACATGCCGATGAAAACCGAGATTTTGCCGCTGCTGATCATGGTCAAACTCGACCAGTACGATTACACCGGCGCCACCGCCATCGGCGTTTTGATGCTGGTGGTGTCCTTTGTCCTGTTGCTGCTGATCAACTTGCTGCAGCGGCGCATCGAAACCCCATAAGGAGGCGCGAACATGTCCCAATCGTCTATTGCCGCCGCCTCTTCGGCCAACGCAGCGCGCCGTGGCAGTGCCACTTCGCGCAGAATCCTGATCGGCCTCGGCTGGCTGGTTTTCACGCTGTTTCTATTGTTGCCGCTGTTCATCGTGGTGTCCCAAGGCTTGAAGAATGGCCTTGGCGCATTCTTCACCGCGATCTTTGAACCGGATGCACTGTCGGCACTGAAGCTCACCGTGTTCGCCGTACTGATTTCGGTGCCGCTGAACCTGGTGTTCGGCGTCAGCGCGGCGTGGTGCGTGAGCAAGTACGCGTTCCGTGGAAAAAGCCTACTGGTGACGCTCATCGATCTGCCGTTCTCGGTGTCGCCGGTCATTGCCGGTCTGGTCTACGTGCTGATGTTCGGCGCTCAAGGCCTGTTCGGGCCGTGGCTGCAGGATCACGACATTCAGATCGTCTTTGCATTGCCGGGCATCGTGCTGGCGACGATTTTCGTCACCGTGCCGTTCGTGGCCCGTGAGCTGATTCCGTTGATGCAGGAACAAGGCACGCAGGAAGAGGAAGCCGCGCGTCTGCTCGGCGCCAATGGCTGGCAGATGTTCTGGCACGTCACGGTGCCCAACATCAAGTGGGGCCTGATCTATGGCGTGGTGTTGTGTACGGCGCGGGCCATGGGTGAGTTCGGTGCGGTGTCGGTGGTTTCCGGGCACATTCGCGGGGTGACCAACACCTTGCCGCTGCACGTCGAGATTCTCTACAACGAATACAACCATGTGGCTGCGTTCGCTGTGGCGAGCCTGTTGCTGATCCTGGCGCTCTTCATCCTGCTGGCCAAGCAGTGGAGCGAAAACCGTATCAACCGCCTGCGCGCCAGCGCCGCGGAGGAATAATTCATGTCGATCGAAGTGCGTAACGTCAGCAAGAATTTCAATGCGTTCAAGGCGCTGGACAACATCAGCCTGGACATTCAAAGCGGTGAACTGGTGGCGCTGCTCGGCCCATCCGGCTGTGGCAAAACCACCTTGCTGCGCATTATTGCCGGTCTGGAAACCCCGGATCAGGGCAACATCGTCTTTCACGGTGAAGACGTTTCCGGCCACGACGTGCGGGATCGCAACGTCGGTTTCGTGTTTCAGCATTACGCCTTGTTCCGCCACATGACGGTGTTCGACAACGTCGCGTTCGGCCTGCGCATGAAACCGAAAAACCAGCGCCCGAGCGAAAGCCAGATCGCGACCAAAGTTCATGAACTGCTGAACATGGTGCAACTGGATTGGTTGGCGGATCGTTACCCCGAGCAACTGTCCGGTGGTCAGCGTCAGCGCATTGCTCTGGCCCGTGCGTTGGCGGTGGAGCCCAAAGTGCTGTTGCTGGATGAGCCCTTCGGCGCCCTTGACGCCAAGGTGCGTAAAGAACTGCGCCGCTGGCTCGCGCGGCTCCACGAAGACATCAACCTGACCTCGGTGTTCGTGACTCACGACCAGGAAGAAGCGATGGAAGTCGCCGACCGCATCGTGGTGATGAACAAAGGCGTGATCGAGCAGATCGGCTCACCGGGCGACGTCTACGAAAACCCGGCCAGCGATTTCGTTTATCACTTCTTGGGTGATTCGAACCGTCTGCACTTGGGCGATGACAATCATGTGCTGTTCCGTCCCCATGAAGTGTCGCTGTCACGGCATGAGCTGGAGGATCATCACGCCGCCGAAGTCCGCGATATCCGGCCGTTGGGTGCGACCACGCGGGTGACGCTGAAGGTTGAGGGGCAGACGGATCTGATCGAAGCCGAAGTGGTGAAGGATCACGACAGCCTGACGGGGCTGGCCAAAGGGGAAACCCTGTTCTTCAAGCCGAAGGTCTGGCAGAAAATCGCCAGCCTCTAACGTCAAAAGCTTCGTCGCATCGCCGCCCGGAGCAAGCCCGCTCCCGCAGTGGGAACGCATTCCATTGTGGGAACGGGCTTGCTCGCGAAAGCGGTCTACACCGCCGCCCGATTCGGATTGACCCGCACCACCCCCGCTCGCGCCTCGATCTGCTCTTTCAGTTCATGGCGCATCCCGAGCATGAACGCCAGTTCGGCCACCACAAACAGCGGCCCGACAATCAGCCCCGAAATGTCATCGACAAACGCCGGTTTGCGGCCTTCGTAGTGATGGCCGACAAACTGGATCGCCCAGCCGATCACAAACATCGCCAAACCGCTGCTCAGCCAGACCAGGGTGCTCTGCTGCGCCAGCACGTGCCCGGCCCAGACCGAAAGGCCCATCAGCACCGTCATCAAAAAACCGAGCTTCACTTCCAGGCGCAGGTAAAACCACGCCGAAGCCAGCGCCACGAGCACGGCTGGCGATAGCCACAACACGCCCACCGACCACTCGGGGCGCGACAGCAAAACAGCCACGGCCACCACAATCAGCGGAATGCCGATAAAGTGGCTGGCGATGTTGCGCGGATCACGGTGGTAGGCGGCGTATTGACTCAGGTGATCGACGAGGCTTTTCATTGTTGTTCCTCCTGTAGGGTGATCGCATCATGCCCAGGGTTCAGCGTTGGTACTGTCAGGCAGGCGACAATCAGGAGTGTTCATGGATATGCGTTCACGGCTGCTGACCGGCCAGTGGTTCAGCCATCTGCCTGCGTCCTTTCAGGATAGTCTGCTGGCAGTGGCCCGGGAGCGGCGGCTGGCGGCGGGGCAACGGCTGTTCCAGCGAGGTGATCCACCGTGCGGTTTGTACGCGGTGCTCGACGGTGCCGTGCGCATCGGTGCGGTCAGCGAGCAGGGCAAGGAGGCGTTGCTGAGTCTGGTGGAAGCGCCGCACTGGTTCGGCGAAATCTGCCTGTTCGATGGCCAGCCACGCACTCACGATGCTTATGCGGTCGGGCCGTGCACCCTGCTGAATATCCCGCCTGCCACGCTGCTGAAAATCCTCGACGAACAGCCGGTGTACTGGCGGCATCTGGCGCTGCTGATGAGCCATAAACTGCGTCTTGCTTTCATCAATCTCGAACAGCTGAGTCTGCTGCCGGCCCCGGCACGACTGGCGCATCGATTGCTGATGATCGCCGAGGGCTACGGCGAACTCGGTGCGCCGCGCCGGGTGCTGCAACTGCCGCAGGAGCAGTTGGCGTCGATGCTGTCGCTGTCACGGCAGACCACCAACCAGATTCTCAAGGACTTGCAGGGGCAGGGGATTATCGGCCTTGGGTATGGCGAAATCGAGATCCTCGACGCCAAGCGATTGCGCGCCCTCGCCGCGATCTAGCGGGCAACCGAGCCCGCTCCCACATTTTTGATCTGTGTTGATTTCAGGATCCGCGATAGGTCGAGAAGCCGTAAGGGCTCAGCAGCAGTGGGATGTGGTAATGCTGGTCCGTCTGCTTCACTTCGAAAATCACCGGAATCTCCGGGAAAAACGTCTCGCGTCTGGTTTGCTTGAAATAATCGCCGGTCTTGAACACCACGCGGTATTCACCGGCCTCAAAAGGCTGTTTGGCCGGGAACAGTTCGCCGATGCGTCCCTGTTCGTTGGTGGTGCCTTCGGCCAATGGTTGCCAGTTCTGGCCGACGTGTTTTTCCAGCGTCACGTTGACACCCGCTGAGGGCAGGCCGTTTTCCAGATTGAGTACGTGGACGCTCAGTGGGTTGCCAGCGGCCAACGCCAGGCTGGAAAACGCGCTGAGGCCGAGGGCGGCGAACGTCATGCGCAAAGTGGTCATGATGAAGCTCCTTATTGGGGGCGGGTAATGGACAGGCCGGCCTTGTCGGCGGCGCGGATTGCACAGGTTTCGTCTTGCTCGCCACCGCCGGAACCGGCCACGCCCATGGCGCCGACCAGTTCATCACCGGCGAACAGCGCAATGCCGCCGCCCAGTAGCAGCAGTTCGTCGAGGGTATTGAGATTGGCGGTTTGCGGGTTGCTGCGAGCGCGTTCAGCGAACAGCCGGGTTGGGGTTTTGGTCGACAGCGCCGTGTAGGCCTTGCGCTGGCTGGCAGCAGTGTTGTGTGGGCCGACGCCGTCGCCGCGCATCGTCACCAACAAGTTGCCGCCACGGTCGAGGACCGACACCGTGCCGGTGCAATTGCGCTGCGCCGTATCGGCCAGCAGGCGTGCGGTTTTCAGGTCGAGGTCGGCGTGACGCGGCAGTTCGGGGGCAGCGAAAACGCTGCCGCTGAGGCCGAGGGCCAGGCTGGCTACAAGGTATTTGAGGGTCATGGACAGGCTCCGAAAGCGAAGGTCGCCACCTTATCCGCCCGTCTTCGTCAGAACCTCGTCAGTCTGATTACAAGTTTGTAATGGGCAACACCGCCGAAGGCGCCTAGCCTGTGTGCCTGATCAATCGAGGTGTGCCATGCGTTTGCTGGTCGTAGAAGATGAAGCCAAAACCGCGAACTTCCTCGCCAAGGGCCTGGGCGAGTCGGGATTTGCCGTGGACGTGGCGCTCAATGGCCTCGACGGGCGCTATTACATTGAGCAGCAGGAATATGACCTGATTATCCTGGACGTGATGCTGCCCGGCCTCAATGGCTGGCAATTGCTGCAACTGATCCGTCAGCGCGGTGCCACGCCGGTGTTGTTCCTCACCGCCAAGGACGCCATTGAAGACCGCGTGCGTGGCCTCGAACTGGGCGCCGACGACTACTTGCTCAAACCCTTCGCTTTCGCCGAACTGCTGGCGCGGGTGCGCACGCTGCTGCGACGCGGGCCGATGCGCGAAGCCGAGTCTTACAGCATTGCCGATCTGGAGATCGACGTCCTGCGCCGACGGGTCAGTCGGGGCGGCCAGCGTATCGCCCTGACCAACAAAGAATTCGCCCTGCTGCAACTGCTCGCCAGTCGCCAGGGCGAAGTGCTGTCGCGCACGCTGATCGCCTCGCAGGTGTGGAACCTGAATTTCGACAGCGACACCAACATGGTAGAAGTCGCGGTGCGTCGTCTGCGGGCGAAAGTCGATGATCCGTATATGCCGAAACTGATCCACACCGTGCGCGGGGTTGGCTATCAACTGGAAGCCCCTGACGATGCGCTCTAGGTCGATCGCCTGGCGTCTGGCGCTGGCGTTCGCCGTGGTCTGCGCGTTGGTGCTGAGCGCGATTGGCGTGTTCCTTTACCGCTCGCTCGCCGCGCAAATCGCCTACCGCGATGACTTGGCCTTGCTCGGGCGTCTGGAGCAAGTGCGCGCCTTGCTTGCCGACAGTGACAGCCTCGACGCTTTGCAGGCACGGCCGCGCCTGTACCAGAACATGCTCGGCAATCTCGATAGCCTCTTGCTGGTGCGCCGCGCCGATGGTGCGAACGTGATCGCCATCAACCCGCGTCACCGCGATTTGCCGCCGATCAACGCCATCGCCCGTGGGCAAACCCCGCAACGCCACGACGTGCTGACCTGGCAAGCACCGGACGGCGCCGAACTGGCCCTGCTGTCCGGCGAAGCGCAAGGGCCCAACGGCGAGTCGCTGACGGTGATCGCCGGTAAAGTGCTGAGTGAGCGCGAACAGATGCTCGCCAGCTATCGCTTGTGTTTGTATCTGGCGGTCGGCCTCGGTGCCGTGCTGGCCTTCGGTTTGGGATTGCTGTTGCTGCGCCGGGGCCTGCAACCGTTACGGCAATTGAGCGAAGCGTTACGCGGCATTGATCTGCGCAGCCTCGATCAACGTTTGCCCGTCGCCCGCACGCCCGCCGAACTGCTTGAGCCGGTACAGGCGCTCAACGGCATGCTGGCGCGTCTGGAGGACAGCGTGCAGCGCTTGTCGCAGTTTTCTGCCGATCTTGCCCACGAGATCCGCACACCGCTGCACACATTGCTGGCGAGCAACGGTCAGGCGCTGAATCACTCGCGCAGCGCATCGGAGTATCAGGACGTGCTGGCCTCGAACATGGAAGAGTTCGAACGGCTCAAACGCATGGCCGAAAACCTGATGTTCCTCGCCCGGGCCGAACAGGCCGAACGAGCGCTCGAGCGGCGTACGCTGGAGCTGCACGGCGTCGGCAGCGAACTGTGTGAATACTTCGAAGCCTTGGCCGATGACCGCCGCCTGCTGCTGGAAAACCAATTGCACGGCGAACTGCACGCCGATCAACAACTGCTGCAACGTGCCCTCGGCAACCTGCTGGCCAATGCGGTGCGCCACGCCGATCCCGGCACCGTCATCAGCCTGCGCCGTCGCGATGAGCCGGGCTGGTGCTGGTTACAGGTTCACAACCTGGGGCCGGCCATCGCCTCTGAGCATCTGGGCAAACTGTTCGACCGCTTCTACCGCGTTGACCCGGCCCGCGCCGAGCCGGGTGATTCGGGCGGATTAGGGCTGGCGATTGTGCAATCGATCATGCAATTGCATGGCGGCCAGGTGCGGGTCAGTAGTGATGCGACGGGCACGGTGTTTGAGCTGGGCTTTGTGGTGATCTGACTGACGCCTTCGCGGGCTTGCCCGCGAAGAGGCCAGTGAATCCAATAAAAATATCGCTCAGCGCAACCCATCCCGAAACTGCCCCGGCGTCAGCCCCGTCCAGCGCTTGAACGCGCGGCTGAAGCTGCTGGTGTCGGCGAAGCCGAGCAGGTAGCTGATCTCGCTCAATGAACACTGCGGATCACGCAAATGCTGCAGTGCAAGATTCTCGCGGCTCTCGTTGAGCAGCGTATCGAAGCGGCAACCCTCATCCGCCAGATGCCGTTGCAGGCTGCGCAAGCTCAGGTGCAAGGCCTGGGCGATGCGTTCGGCGCCGGGCTCGCCTTCGGGCAGTTGTTCTTCGATGGCGTCGCGCACCTTGCGCTCCCAGGTCAGCGGCTGAAGCTGGGCCATGGTGCGTTTGAGTACCGCTTCGTTGTGTTCGGCCAGTTCCGGGTTGGCGTCGTCCAGGTGGCTGTCGAAGTCGGCGAGGGCAAACTCCAGGCGATCTTCGGCGGATGAGAAATGCACGGGGGCGCGGAAGACTTTGTGCCATTGATGTGCGTCCGCCGGCTCCGGGCGGCGCAAGTACACCGCCAGCGGTGCATAGTCACGCCCCAGGCGATTGCGGCAGGTGCGCACATAGATGGCGGCAAACGCGTCGATGGCTTCGAAGGCCGGCGCGGGATTGCCTGGCGGGACTTTCAGGCGGAACAGATAGCGGTCGTCGCTGCGGCGCAGATCCAGTTCCAGCGCATCGCTGACCACCGGGTGATAGCGCACGATGCGTTCGAATACCTCGCGCAAACTGCCACTGGCGACCAGCGCATAACCGAGCGCGTGGAAGGTGGTCGGGCTGACGAACCGCGACACCCGCAAACCAATCGCCGGATCACCGCTGACCTGCACCGCGATCTCCCACAGGCTTGTGGTGCCGGACAGTGGGTAGCGCGCGTTGGGGTCGTCCATCAACTGTGGATCAAGCCCGGCCTGTTGGCACAGGTCAGCGCTGTCCAGCCCCAGCGCATCGAGTTGCTTGCGCAAGGCACGGGTCCAACTGGCGAGGGAGGTCGGTTCCTTCATGCTGATTGGCGCTTCCGGTCAACAGGTTGGCGTGCACGGCTACCACGTTCGCAATCGGCACAGGGCAGGATGCGAGTATCAATGACCAGAGGATGGAAGCATGGACGGTACTTCTGCAAGTCCCCAGCGACACAATGCAGCCCAGCGATCAGCGCATATTCGCCAAGTGGTGCTGGCCAAAGGCGTGGAACTGCGCGAGCGCTACCCGATTCTCAAGCATCAGGATGCACTTGGGGCGGGGATTCTGGCCTTTGCCCTGGTCGGGATGATCGGTTCGGCGGCGCTGTACATCAGTGGCTACATGGCCTGGTGGGTGTGCCTGCTACTCAATGCGTTTTTTGCCTCGCTCACCCATGAGCTTGAGCACGACCTGATCCACAGCATGTATTTCCGCAAACAGCGCGTACCGCACAACGTGATGATGGGTCTGGTGTGGATGGCGCGGCCGAGCACCATCAACCCATGGATTCGCCGACATCTGCACCTCAATCACCACAAAGTCTCCGGCACTGAGACCGACATGGAAGAGCGGGCGATCACCAATGGCGAGCCGTGGGGTTTTGCGCGGTTGCTGATGGTGGGCGACAACGTGATGTCGGCGATCATCCGCCTGCTGCGGGCGAAAACCTGGGCGCATAAATTCAGCATCCTCAAACGCACGCTGAAGGTCTACGCGCCGCTGGCGCTGGTGCATTGGGGCGCCTGGTATGTGTTTCTCGGCTTTCATGCGGCCAATGGCATCGCCTACCTGATGGGGTCGCCGATTGAATGGTCGGCGACCACGTTGTCCGTGATGCAGGTGATTGATATCGCCGCCGTGGTAATCATCGGCCCGAATGTATTGCGCACGTTTTGCCTGCACTTCATCAGTTCGAACATGCATTACTACGGGGATATCGAACCGGGCAATGTGCTGCAGCAATGTCAGGTGTTGAACCCATGGTGGTTGTGGCCGTTGCAGGCGTTCTGCTTCAACTTTGGCAGCAGTCACGGGATTCACCATTTTGTGGTGAAGGAGCCGTTCTACATTCGCCAGATGACCGTGCCAGTGGCGCACAAAGTGATGCGTGAGATGGGCGTGCGGTTCAATGATTTCGGAACGTTCGGGCGGGCCAATCGGTTTGTTCGCAAGGATGAGGTCGTGGTGTCGGGTGAGGCGGTGGAGGCCTGACAGTTGCTGTTACCCACCCTCTCCCAGAGGGAGAGGGGACTGATCTTGTAAATCGGTCTGATTTGAGTGCGGATTACACCCAATCGTACTGCGGCGCGACAGGTTGAGACTCTCCTGAAGTGGGTAGAGATCAGTGTTTACTTGCCTTTGCTGGCTTCGAAGGCGCGCACCGACGTTGGTTTTAGAATCGATTTCGTACTGTACAAGTCGTGGTATGTTTGCGGTACGGGTTTTTTGCGGAGCAGGTGCAAACATCATGGTTTATCACGGTGCTCAACGATGAAGGCGATGACGCTGACTGGAGTGTAGACCGACTCTGAGTGTGGCCCGCAGATCCGTGCTGGCGGGGAGAGTGCGTCAATCAATAATGTAGATGTCGTCCAAAACGGCTCGGTCAAGGGACCAATCAAATTCAAGATTCATAAAACCGAAACCAAATTCGCGCGAAACGTTTATACGGTGGGGAGATGATGATGTGGCTGGCATCTGCACTTGGGCGACAGCGAAGTCGCCCGGGACGGGGATCACTCACTTATCGGTGATCACTGCGCGGTAAAAGAATTTTTGATTTTCCGGGGCCGTCTCCTTGGCAGGGTGCGGCCCTTTTTTATTTGCTCGCGCCGACCGGTTTTTTATTTGATATTCGATATTGGTATTAATAAATAGCTTCTTATTCCTTAGCGGATATAAATCCCCTCCCTATACTCGGTCAGCAACAGACACGCAGGAGAACGCCCCCATGCACAACGAATCAATTCGCTACCTGATTGTGCCGGGCTGGCAAGGATCGCCAGAAGATCATTGGCAGACCCACTGGCAGAACAGCCTGCCCAACAGCGCACGGGTGGAGCAGACCGACTGGCTGACCCCGCGCCGCGAGGACTGGGTTGGCGCACTGGCCGAGGCGATTGCTGCCGACAGCACGCCCGTCATCCTCATCGCGCACAGCCTGGGCTGCATCACCGTTGCCCACTGGGCCGCCACTGCGCCGCTGCAATACCTGCTTCAGGTGCGCGGTGCGTTGCTGGTCGCCCCGGCCGATGTCGAGCGTGCGACCTGCGCGCCGGCGCTGCGTAACTTCGCGCCGATTCCGAGTGATCTGCTGCCGTTCCCAAGCCAGGTCGTCAGCTCCGACAACGACGCCGCCGTCAGTGCGCCACGAGCGCTGGAACTGGCGCGTAACTGGGGCGCCGAGGCGGGGACTCTCGCTGGCGCCGGGCATATCAATGTGAAATCCGGGCATCAGCGTTGGGAACAGGGTTTTGCCTATCTCTATCGCCTGCAAACCCGCATGGAACAAAACGCTCGACGTCGCGCCTGATTTTTCTGTTTCTTGCAACGCCCCCGTCTCCTGGCGGTTGTGGGCGGGAGTCAGCCATGAGTGTTGAAACGTTCGGTCAGCCATTGCTGACCTTTCCCGATGCGGAAAAAAGCCCCCTGAGCATTCGCGCCAAGGCGTTGGTGTTCGTCGATCCGCGCTCGCGGCAGTTGCGAGAAGAGTTGGAGCAACTGGCTTCGCGTTCGATTTCAGTATTGATTCGCGGTGAGACCGGAACGGGCAAGGAGTTGCTTGCCCGGCACATCCACCGCGCCAGTGATCGCAGCGGCTTGTTCGTATCGGTCAATTGCGGCGCGATCAGCCCGACCTACGCCGATGCTGAACTGTTCGGCTACGCTGCCGGCAGTTACAGCGGTTCGGCCAGCAGTCGCGCAGGCTGGTTCGGTTCGGCCAATGGCGGCACCTTGTACCTCGATGAAATCGGCGACTTGCCGTTGCCGATCCAGATCAAATTGCTTGCCGCGCTGGAAACCCACGAAGTCACCCGCGTCGGTGCGCATCAGTCAGGCTCGGTGGATGTGCGTCTGGTGGCCGCGACCAGCATCGATCTGGCGCAAGCGGTGGACGCCGGGAAATTCCACGAACGGCTCTATCACTACCTCAGCGAGGGGCCGTTGGCATTGCCGGCGCTGCGCGAACGCATTGGCGACATTCTGCCGCTGGCTGAATATTTTCTCGGCATTTATAGCCAGCGACTGGGTCTGCCGGTGCCGTTGATCAGCGCAGCGGCGCAGCATGTACTTGAGCAACACAATTGGCCGGGCAACACCCGCGAGTTGGAAAACGTCATTCACTTTGCCTTGCTGGTGAGCACCGGCGACGAGATTTTGCCGCAGCACCTGAACCTGCCCGAGGCGTCTGGGCCGCAGCTTCAGATCGAACGGCTGGTGACGCACATCGACATTGGCGGCAGCGTGGCCGAGCGCAAGGCATTGAAAGAGTGGCTGATTAGCCTGAGTGAGAGGCTTTGAGCCGTGTAACTCTGTATGAACAAAATGGAATATGAAGCTGAATAAACGTTATTGTCCGGGAATAAAAAATCCCGGTATTGTCCGCTTCACGCCAGCGATAGCCCTTCACTGGCACCGCTATTAGATGCCGTCGTCGATGACGACCGTGATTTTCGATAAGGACACTGCATGAAAAAGGTTCTGTTGTTTACCGCATTGGCGGCTGCGCTGACGGCTTCCCTGGCCCAGGCCGGCGAGAAACTGGTGGTGGCGGCGACGCCGGTCCCACACGCTGAAATTCTTGAGCTGATCAAACCGACCCTCGCCAAAGAAGGCGTGGATCTGGAAATCAAAGTCTTCACCGACTACGTGCAGCCGAACGTGCAAGTGGGCGAGAAGCGCCTGGACGCCAACTACTTCCAGACCAAGCCTTATCTGGACAGCTTCAACGCCGGCAAATACAAGGACGACAAGTCCAAGTACCTGGTAACCGTGCAAGGTGTTCACGTTGAACCGTTCGGTGGCTACTCGAGCAAATACAAAACCCTGGCTGAACTGCCTGACGGCGCGACCATCGCCATCCCGAACGAAGGCAGCAACAGCGGCCGTGCGCTGATCCTGCTGCAGAAGGCTGGCCTGATCGAACTGAAAGACCCGAAAAACGCCCTGGCGACCCCAAAAGACATCGCCAAGAACCCGCATAACTTCAAGTTCAAGGAACTGGAGTCGGCCATGCTGCCGCGCGTTCTGAACGAAGTTGATCTGGACATGATCAATACCAACTACGCGTTGGAAGCCAAGTTGAACCCGACCAAGGACGCCCTGGTGATCGAAGGCGCCGACTCGCCTTACGTGAACTTCCTGGTGGCCCGTGAGGACAACAAGAACAGCGACGCCATCAAGAAACTGGCCGCTGCCCTGACCAGCCCGCAAGTCAAAGCGTTCATCGAGAAGAAGTACAACGGCGCGGTACTGCCGGCGTTCTGATTTGACGATTCGGCAAACCCTTTCCAGGGTTTGGATATGAAAACGCCGATGGCTGGAAATAGTCATCGGCGTTTTTGTGTGTGCTCAGTTTCCTCGCCCACCGAGAGAGGGCTGGGTGAGGTTGCTGTTGACCGTGATCTCAGACCGCCTGGGCCTTCAATGCCCTTCGCAACGCCACCAGCAATTTCACGATGTCCTGCGGATCCAGGCGCTGCGGCACTTTTAAGTCAGCCATATTCTCTTCCTTGTGATGGTTGGGCCGGGGGAGTCTGGCCAAAAGCTGTTCGTCCTTGGAGGCCTTTTTTGAAAAAAAGATCCTTCCTACAGCAAAAGGAAAAATAGCCTTGTTATTTGTTCTCCGCCAACACGTAAAACCGTTCGCGTGGGGATCAGCATCAGTCAGGCCAATTCCACGCCGGCTCATCCAGCACTCGCTGCCCGACAATCCCGGTCTGGCCCAGCGTCTTTTCCAGCACGATGCAGTTGCACTCCGGGTCTTGCTGCAACGCTGATATCAACCGCCGCGCATGGGACACCACCCATACCTGAGACTGCTCAGAGGCGCGGATAATCAAGCGTGCCAACGCCGGTAACAGATCCGGGTGCAGGCTGGTTTCCGGTTCGTTGAGCACCATCAGTGACGGCGGTCGCGGTGTCAGCAATGCCGCGACCAGCAGCAGATAGCGCAACGTTCCGTCCGACAACTCCGCCGCCGACAGCGGTCGCAACAACCCTTCCTGATAAAACTCGATGGCGAAACGTCCTCCCGCCAACGGAGCGATGTCGAGCCGTGCGCCGGGAAACGCATCGCTGATGGCGGTGCGCAGCGCTTCGGGATCACCGATTTCGACGATGGTCTGCAACGCCGCCGCCAGATCCCTGCCATCGTGATGCAACACCGGCGTGCGCGTGCCCAGTTGTGGCTGGCGCGCCGGGGCGTCGGCATCGCTGCGAAAGTGGTCATAAAAGCGCCAGCGCCGAATGAATTCGCGCATCTGGAACACTTCCGGTGAGCTGCGCAAGTTGCCGACCTGATCGAACAGGCTGTCGAAGTTCGGTGTGTGTTGCGCCAGCACGTCCCAGCGGCGGCCGTCGCGGGCGCGGATCATCGGGCCGTCGCGATCCACCAGCAGGCTGGACGGGCGATACAGTGGCCCGGCCCAGATGCATTCCTTTTTGATTTCTGGATCAAGCGAGAAACAGGAGTGGGTTGGTGCAGGCAAGCCGAGGGCAATCGAATAACTGAAATCCTCCCCGGCAAAGCCCAGGCGCAGACGCTTCACGCCCTGGCGCACCGTCGGCTCGATCGCCACTTCGCCGTTGCGCATGCGCCGGCTGATGGTTTCCGGTCCGGCCCAGAAGGTTGAGTCCAGTCCGCCTTCGCGGGCCAGTGCGTTGACCACGCCACCCTGAGCGGTCTCCGCCAACAGGCGCAAGGCCCGATAGAGATTGGATTTGCCGCTGCCGTTGGGGCCAGTGATCAGGTTCAGACGGCCCAGCGGGATCACCAATTTATTGATTGAGCGGTAATTGGCCACCGCGAGGGTCTTGAGCATGGGGCTCCTCATTGATCGTTCCGGCGCTCGGCGTGGGAATGCCCCCTTGAACGACCGCAGGAAGTATAGGGATCGGGCATACAGACGCGGAACCCTGTTCTAAGCTCACAGTCGTATCGTCACTTGCACGTTCGTACACAGGAAGGAGTCTGCATGGCGAGTCCCGGATTGAAAACAGCAGTCATGCTGGGCCTGTTCACGTTGTTGACCGCTTGCGGCAAGAAAGAAGCGCCTGAGGACTACTTGCCACGGGTCTTTGTGCAAGTGGTGAAACCCGCCGAATACGCCGCCGCCGTGACCCTGACCGGTGACGTGCAGGCGCGGGTGCAGACCGAGTTGTCGTTCCGGGTCGGTGGCAAGATCATCCAGCGCATGGTCGATGTCGGTGACCGCGTCAGCGCCAGACAAGTGTTGGCCAAACTCGATCCCAAGGATTTGCAGACCAATGTCGACTCCGCCCAGGCGCAAGTGACCGCCGAACAGGCGCGGGTCAAGCAGACCGCGGCCGCGTTCGTGCGTCAGCAGAAACTGTTGCCCAAGGGTTACACCAGCCAGAGCGAATACGATTCCGCGCAGGCAGCATTGCGCAGTAGCCAAAGTGCGTTGAGCGCCGCGCAGGCGCAATTGGCCAATGCCAAAGATCAACTCAGCTACACCTCATTGATTGCCGATGCACCGGGCATCATCACCGAGCGTCAGGCCGAAGTCGGCCAGGTGGTTCAGGCGACTGCGCCGATCTTCACGCTGGCCCGCGACGGTGCTCGTGATGCGGTGTTCAACGTGTACGAGTCGCTACTGGCCGAGCGTCCTTCGGATCGTTCGATCGTGGTCAGCCTGCTGGATAACCCGGCGATCAAAACCACCGGCACCGTGCGCGAAATTACGCCGGCGGTGTCGGCGCAGTCCGGCACGGTGCAGGTCAAAGTGACCCTCGACAGCCTGCCGCCGGGCATGCAACTCGGTTCGGTGGTCAGCGCTACTGCCAAGGGCAGTGGCACGTCGGCGGTGGAACTGCCGTGGTCGGCGCTGACGAAAAAAGTCAGTGAACCGGCGGTGTGGATGGTCGACGACCAAGGTGAAGCGCAATTGCACACGGTCACGGTCGGCCGATACCTGACCGGCAAAGTCATCATCAGCGACGGCCTCAAGGGCGGCGAGAAGGTCATTGTGGCCGGTGGGCAGTTGTTGCATCCGGGCATCAAAGTCGAGATTGCCGAAAACACTTACAAGGATCTGCAACCGGGAGCACAGCCATGAAACGTCTGGGGCTGTTGTTCATGGCGGTGTTGTTGGCCGCGTGCTCGAAAAGCGAGCCGCCGCCGGAGCCGGTGCGTCCGGTGCTGTCGGTCAGGGTTCAAGCGCTGAACGAGGAGACCCTTGGGCGTTTTGCCGGCAGCATTCAGGCGCGTTACGAGAGCAACACCGGTTTTCGCGTGGGCGGGCGCATCGCCAGCCGTAACGTCGATGTCGGCGCCGAGGTTGAAAAGGGCACGCTGCTCGCCACCCTCGACCCCTCCGACCAGCAGAACCAATTGCGTTCAGCCCAGGGCGATCTGGCGCAGGTCCGGGCGCAATTGATCAACGCTCAGGCCAACGCCAGGCGTCAGCAAGCACTGTTTGATCGCGGGGTCGGTGCGCAAGCGCAACTGGACATCGCCAATACGGATCTGAAAACCACCCAGGCTTCGCTGGAGCAGGCGCAGGCGGCGGTCAATCAGAGCAAGGATCAACTTGGCTACACCCAGTTACGCGCCGATCACAAAGCCGTGGTCACCGCGTGGAACGCCGAGGCCGGGCAAGTGGTGACGGCCGGCCAGCAAGTGGTGACCCTGGCGCAGCCCGATATCAAGGAAGCGGTGATCGACCTGCCCGACACCCTGGTCGATCAGATCCCCCGCGACGTGGTGTTTCTGGTCGCTGCGCAACTCGACCCGAGCATCAACGCCACAGCGACCCTGCGCGAAATCGAGCCTCAGGCACAAAGCGCTACGCGCACCCGCCGCGCACGCTTGACCCTGGCCGATACCCCGAGCGGTTTGCGTCTCGGCACGGCGATCAGCGTGACCCTCAGCTCGGCGATCAAACCACGCATCGAATTGCCCGCCACGGCGATACAGGACGTCGATGGCCAATCGCGCGTCTGGGTGATCGACACCCAAAGCAAAACCGTCAGCCCTCGCGACGTTCGCGTGATCAGTCGCACCGACGGCACCGTGGTGCTGGCTGGCGGTGTGAAGAATGGTGAGCAGGTGGTCAGCGCCGGCGTCAACAGCCTCAAACCCGGACAATCCGTGAATCTTGACGAGGACAGTCAATGAAAGGCTCTTTCAACCTCTCCGAATGGGCCATCAAGCATCAGTCTTTCGTCTGGTATCTGATGTTCGTCGGATTACTCATGGGGGTGTTCTCGTACTTCAATCTGGGGCGTGAAGAAGACCCTTCGTTCACCATCAAGACCATGGTGATCCAGACCAAATGGCCGGGCGCGACCCAAGAGGAAACCCTCAAGCAGGTCACCGACCGCATCGAGAAAAAACTCGAAGAACTCGACTCCCTCGACTACGTGAAAAGCTACACGCGGCCGGGTGAATCAACGGTCTACGTGTACCTGCGCGACACCACCAGTGCCAAGGACATTCCGCAAATCTGGTACCAGGTGCGCAAGAAAGTCGACGATATTCGCGGCCAGTTTCCCAAAGGGATTCAAGGGCCTGGTTTCAACGATGAGTTCGGTGATGTCTACGGCTCGGTGTATGCGTTTACCACCGACGGCCTGACGATGCGCCAGTTGCGCGACTACGTGGAACAGGCCCGGGCGGAGATCCGTGATGTGCCGGGGCTGGGCAAGATCGAGATGGTCGGTCAGCAGGATGAAGTGATCTACCTGAACTTCTCCACGCGCAAACTGGCGGCGCTGGGCATCGATCAGCGTCAGGTTGTGCAAAGCCTGCAATCGCAAAACGCGGTGACCCCGGCAGGGGTGATCGAAGCCGGGCCGGAGCGGATTTCCGTGCGGACCTCGGGGCAGTTCGCCTCGGAGAAAGACCTGGCCGAGGTGAATCTCAAGCTCAATGACCGCTTCTACCGTCTGGCCGACATCGCCGACATCAGTCGCGGTTACGTCGACCCGGCCACGCCCGAGTTCCGCTTCAACGGCAAGCCGGCCATCGGGCTGGCCATTGCCATGCAGAAGGGCGGCAACGTTCAGGCCTTCGGCAAGGCCCTGCACGAGCGCATCGATCAGCTCACGGCAGACTTGCCGGTCGGTGTCGGCGTTCACACCGTGTCCGATCAGGCCGTGGTGGTGGAAGAGGCGGTCGGCGGTTTCACCAGCGCTTTGTTCGAAGCGGTGATCATCGTTTTGGTCGTGAGCTTCGTCAGCCTCGGCGTGCGCGCCGGTCTGGTGGTGGCGTGCTCGATTCCGCTGGTGCTGGCGATGGTGTTTGTGTTCATGGAATACAGCGGCATCACCATGCAGCGGATCTCCCTTGGCGCACTGATCATTGCCCTCGGCCTGCTGGTGGACGATGCGATGATCACCGTGGAGATGATGGTCACGCGCCTGGAGATGGGCGAGACCAAGGAGCAGGCCGCCACGTTCGCCTATACCTCGACGGCTTTCCCGATGCTCACCGGTACGCTGGTGACCGTGGCCGGGTTCGTGCCGATCGGTCTCAACGCCAGTTCGGCCGGTGAATACACCTTCACCCTGTTTGCGGTGATTGCGGTGGCGATGCTGGTGTCGTGGGGGGTGGCGGTGTTGTTTGCGCCGGTCATCGGTGTCCACATTCTCAGCGCCAATGTGAAACCCCATGAGGCCGAGCCCGGGCGTATCGGGCGGGCCTTCAACGGTGGTCTGCTGTGGTGCATGCGCAACCGCTGGTGGGCGATCGGCATCACCGTGCTGTTGTTCGCGCTGTCGGTGTTCTGCATGCGGTTTGTGCAGAACCAGTTCTTTCCCTCCTCGGATCGACCGGAAATTCTGGTCGACTTGAACCTGCCGCAGAACGCCTCGATCAACGAGACCCGCAAGGTCGTCGACAAACTGGAAGAAACCCTCAAGGGTGATCCGGACATCGTGCGCTGGAGCACTTATATCGGTCAGGGTGCGATCCGCTTCTATCTGCCGCTCGATCAGCAATTGCAAAACCCGTACTACGCACAACTGGTGATCGTCAGCAAAAATTTCGAATCACGCGAGGCCTTGAGTCAACGCTTGCGTGAGCGCTTGCGCAAAGATTTCGTCGGCATCGGCAGTTATGTCCAGGCACTGGAAATGGGCCCGCCGGTCGGGCGTCCGATCCAGTACCGGGTCAGCGGCAAAGACATCGATCAGGTGCGCAAGCACGCCATCGACCTGGCCACCGAACTGGACAAGAACGCGCACATCGGCGAGATCATCTATGACTGGAACGAGCCGGGCAAAGTCCTGCGCATCGACATCGCCCAGGACAAGGCCCGCCAACTCGGGCTGTCGTCCGAAGACGTGGCGAACGTGATGAACAGCATCGTCAGCGGCTCGCCATTGACCCAGGTCGATGATGATATCTACCTGATCAACGTCGTCGGTCGTGCGGTGGACTCCGAGCGGGGCACGCCAGAAACCCTGCAGAACCTGCAGATCGTCACGCCCAACGGCGCGTCGATTCCATTGCTGGCATTCGCCACGGTGCGTTATGAGCTGGAACAACCGCTGGTGTGGCGTCGCGACCGCTTGCCGACCATCACCATCAAGGCGTCGGTGCGCGACGAAATCCAGCCGACCGATCTGGTGAAACTGCTCAAACCGTCGATTGATGCCTTCGCCGACAAACTGCCGGTGGGCTACAAGGTCGCCACCGGCGGTACGGTCGAAGAAAGCGGCAAAGCTCAGGGGCCGATAGCCAAGGTTCTGCCGCTGATGCTGTTCCTGATGGCGACTTTCCTGATGATCCAGTTGCACAGCGTGCAGAAGATGTTTCTGGTGGCCAGTGTCGCGCCGCTTGGGCTGATCGGCGTGGTGCTGGCGCTGGTGCCGACCGGCACGCCGATGGGCTTCGTGGCGATCCTCGGGATTCTCGCGCTGATCGGCATCATCATCCGTAACTCGGTGATCCTCGTGACGCAAATCGATGAGTACGAGAGCAAAGGCTATGCGCCGTGGGATGCGGTGGTGGAGGCGACCGAGCATCGACGCCGGCCCATTCTGCTGACTGCGGCGGCGGCGAGCATGGGCATGATCCCGATCGCCCGGGAAGTGTTCTGGGGGCCGATGGCGTACGCGATGATCGGCGGGATCGTGGTGGCGACGCTGCTGACGCTGCTGTTCCTGCCGGCGCTGTATGTGGCCTGGTACAAGATTCGCGAGCCGAAGAAAGACGCTTCAACATCGGCCCGTTGAGGGCGCCTGTTACACCTTTGGGAACGGTCTGACTTACAACCATGATTTATTGCGTTACCGTCCCTCCTCCATTTGGAGGAGGACACCCGATGTCGACTGTCGCTTGCTGGCTGCGCCAACTGCTGTTGATGGCCGGCCTGTGCCTGTCGCCCTCATCGCTGGCCGAAACGCTGTTGGAAAACTCGCTGTGGCAGGTGCAGATCGACCCCGCGACGCTCGCGTTACGGGTCACCCCGGCCAACAGCGCGACCGTGCAGGCATCATCGGGGGGGCAAGCGCACAAGGTCAGCCAACTGGTCAGACGCGGCAATCGCCTCGATTGGCAATGGGACGATGGCGCCTGGTCGCTCAGCGTAGAACTCGATCAGCGTGACCTGTCCTTCTCGATCACCGCGCGCGACCCCGCCGAACTGGAGTTCCTGCGCCAACCCGGCAGCGCCATGGGCAAAGGCCTGATCTGGCCACTGGCCGAAGGACATTACGTGCCCCGGGCTGATCCGGTGTGGCGACAGTTTTTGCTGGGGCAGGGCGAATTCAACACGACCCAGGACCTGAGCCTGCCGCTGTGGGGCGTTGAGCATGATGGGTTCAGCCTCAACTGGTTGCTGACCAACCCCTACAACAATCAACTGCTGTTCAGCGCTGACGGCGACACGCTGGCGTTGGCGGCGCGGCACCAATTCACTGCACTCGCCCCTTCAACGCCGCTGACCTTCAGCCTGTACCTGGGCGCGGCCGAGCCGTTGGCGGGGGCCAAGCGCTACCGGCAATGGCTGATCGATAACGGGCGCTACGAAACCCTGAACAGCAAACTTGAGAAAACCCCGCAGGCCAGCAAGTTGTTGGGTGCCAGTCATGTCTACCTGTGGGGCAATGATCTGCTGGGGTCAAAGGATGTGCGCGACTGGCCGGCACTGCTCGGCCAGTTACGCGGCCAGGGCGAGCTCGCCAGCGCGCTGCGCGCCGGGATGGATCGTGAGGCATTGCAACTGCTCGCCACCCAAACGGTGGTCAACCGCTACCCGCAAACCGTCCTGTTGCGCGGTCTCAACCGTGCGCTGGCCACGCAGGCGCGCAAAACCTGGCAGGCCCGCGCGCAGCCCGACATGCAAGCGCTGGTCGACGGGTACGCTGCGCTGCGTGCGCAGTTGGCCACTGAGTTTGTTGACGCCTTGACGGACGATCCTAAGCGTTGGGGCAGTACCTTGTCGCTCGATACCATCAAAGGCTTGCAGAGTGCCGGGCTGACACGCCTGTGGCTGGGGCTCGGCGAAGGCTGGGAGGGTGGACTCTGGCATCCTGAGGCGGTTCGCGCTGGCGTGGCGGCGGGGTATCTGATGGCACCGTACGACTCCTACGAGACGGCGCTGAGCCGTGACGAGAACCCGGACTGGACGACGGCGCACCTGGGGGACAAAGCCAACGTGGACTGCGCCATCGTGCTGCAAAGCGGTGAGCCGAAAACCGGCTTTCAGCAGTCGGGCCATTACACCGATCCTCGTTGCGTGCGCCCGTTGCTGGAGCAGCGAGTCAAAGCGGTCAGCGCTGCCGCTGGTTTCAACAGCTGGTTCCTCGACGCCTATGCCACGGGCATGGTGTTCGACAGCTATCGGCCGGGCTCGACGATGACCCAGGCGCAAAACGCTGAAGGTAACGTCCAGGCATCACGCTGGATCAATGAAACGCTGCAACTGCCCAGCGGTTCCGAGGACGGCAACGCGACGACGGCGCAGGGCGTGTTGTTCGCCCATGGTATGCAGACGCCCGTGATCGGATGGGGTGATGTCGACATGAGCAAGAACCGCGACTCCGAATACTTCACGGGCCAATGGTATCCACCCGAGCAACCGGCGGTGTTCTTCAAACCGGTGCCGATTAAAGCGCCGTATCGACGCATTCACTTTGATCCGGCCAGCCGTTTGCCGCTGTACCAGGCGGTGTTTCACGGCTCGGTCATCACCACGCATCACTGGTTGTTCGACAGCCTGAAGCTGAGCAACGTACGGGTAGAAAACGAACTCACGCAGTTGCTCTACAACGTGCCGCCGCTGTATCACCTGAGTGCGGCGACGCTGGCGCAGCGCTTACCTTTGATTGCGCGGCAGGATGCGTTTTTCCGCCCGCTGCATGAGCGGCTGGCCACTCAGGCACTCACCGGTTTCCAATGGCTGAGCGAGGATCGGCAGGTGCAGCAGACTTCATTTGAAGACGGCACTCGACTGCTGGCCAATTTTGATCAGGCATCGCGTGAAGTGCAGGGGCAGACCTTGCCCGGCGAGAGCATCACGGTGTTGACGCCCGACGGCGCCGTCAGCCACTACCGGGTGCAGGCTGCTCCCTGACTCAGGCCTTGCGCCAGACGCTGGCCAGCCAGGGTTGTTGCTCGCGTGGCAGCCCGGCCGGGCGGAAGTAATGTTCCAGTTCGACGAACCCGGCCGTGGTAAGCAACCGGCGCCACGCCTCAAGGTCGTGATACGCGCCATACCGCGGCCCGTTCCAGCCCTCGCTGTTATCCCCGCGTGGATTGGAGCTGAACAGCACGCCACCGGGTTTCAGTGCGTTGCGCAACTGCTGCAATACCCGTGGCAACTCCTGCAAGGGCACATGAAAGAGCACGGCGTTGGCGAAAACACCGTCGAAGCGCTCTGAAGGCAGATCGAGTTTCAAAAAGTCCTGCTGCAAGACCTCGCAACCGCTGTCCTCGCGGGCCATGCGCGCAAACTCCTGCGAGCCGTCGAGGCCGACCGCGACGTGGCCCAAACGTGTGAACGTCTGCAAATCCCGCCCTGGGCCGCAGCCGAAATCAAGAATGGTGAACGGCGCGGCACCCTGAATGTGCCGCAACAGCGCATCAATGTTCTGGCTGACATCGTGATCGCGCGTGCCTTCGCGAAAGTCTTCGGCCACCGAGTTGTAGTGGCCGAGGGTGGTGGCGGTGATCTGTTGAAGGTCGGAGGGCGTCTGCTTCATGGCTGGGCTGCGTGGGGCGATGGAGGTTTGGCGAATATACGCCATCAGGCTGGGGGCTGCTGCGCAACTCATCGCCACACACAGGAGCACGCATTCCGACTGTGCGAGCCTGCCCGCGAAAGCGGTTTTACTGGCGACAAAGTACTTCAGCCAGAAGGTTTCATCCCCAGACAATCAATCGAACGATCCACCATCGTCTTGGCCATCTTCAGCAAATGCCAGACCGAAAAAGCCCTGGCCCGGTCCGCGCCTTTCAGATGACAAAGGAAAGGGAACAGGCCTGTAGGTTCTCTGATTTTCCTGTGCGAAATTTTTCCTTTTCGGTGTGAATCGCTACTCACGGCAAAGCATAAACCCCCAACGTCTGTGCAATACATATGTACCGCACCGCGTTGTCCGCTTCGGGATGTAATGACGCCTGCGCGATAGACGACTGTCGCGATGTCTGCCCGGTTTTTTTTAAGGGGAGATTCACTTAGAAAAAAGGATTTTTTCATGAGCATTGTTCGCAAACCCGCTACTACCTCGTCGACCATCCGTAGCCCGGCAGACGTAGATTCACCCCGCAGAAGACCCGGCAATCCGCTGGACGGAGATGGGCCTGCGATAAAGAATTTTCGCCCTGATGCGGAGCAAGCACACATGGAGGTTGCCCGCGACCCTGGCGCGTCGGTTCCTGCAGTCCCGGCCGTTACGATTACCCCGTTGCTGTCTGCCGGGATTTTGCCTATTCGCCCCGAGGTTAAAACACTTGAACACTATCTGTTGAAACCTCCGGAGAAACTGGCTGAGGCCAATGCTCAAGGCTTCAGGGTGGTCAAGGGGCGGCTGTACGTCGATATCGCGCCCGGCAAGATCGCCCAGGTCAGGCGAGACCGGACGAGCGGAGAGTATCGAGCGACCCTGTTGTCTGAACTGGAGCCCTCGGGACCGGTACTGTTTTTCGAGCCGCAAAGCAAAACCTGGAAACTGGAACGCGACCGCATTCATACCGGCAAGGATGACGTGTTTGAGCTCGGACTCGACGCGGGCACCACTCTGGTGGCGCGTGGGTTGCGGCAATTTCCTGCGGAGCAGGCAGCCATTATCCGCTCGGAGTTGCGAGTGGTCCAAAGCACGTTCTCTGATGCCAGTCGGGCAATCGCGCTGAAATACCAGGAAGCCGATGCCGTCTACGAAAGCTACTTTGGGACCGACCACCAAACCGTTTCGCCGCGATTCTCTGAGTGCGTCTCGCGAGGATTGGCAGTTTCCAAAGAGTATCAAGGGTTTTGGGGGGACGATAAATTCCTGGGGGTTGATACTGCCGGCAATCACTTGGCCTGGATGTACAAAGGTGATTTCCATGGCCGGGTGTTCATCAATCGCAAATACCTGCGTGCCGGGGCGTTGAGCCTGACGCTGGGCCATGAAATGTTGCACACCAACAGAATCGATCGGTTCGCGGCCATCGGACCCAACGCGTCGGATTATTTCTACCTGGGCGTCGAGGCGCGTGGTTTTCTGACGTCGGAACCGCTAACCGTTTACGACGTTCCGGAGCGCGGTGTTTCCGAGGTCATCATGCGCGGTGGACTGACAGCCGAATATTTGAATGTCTTTATGAACGACCACAGTGAGTTCCTGTCGGGGGTCAGCCATTACCTGGGAATGCGCGACGTTCCGGATCTTCAGACGGCCGTTGATCTCTTCAATGCAAACCCGCAGATGCGCGCGCACATGGCCGCCAATAATGCTGACAGCATTATCTGCGCGACAAAAAGCATGCAAGAGTTGCATCGAAGCAAAACTGAATATGCATGGCTCGACAGCCTGATCGAGGATCTTTGAGTTGAATTGGGCGGCGCCGACTCTGCACCTGTTAGTTCTTACAGTATCGGCGCGAGTCAAAAGCGTTCAGTCTTCACCCATGTGTATGACGGACGCCGCCGACCATGATTGTTCACCACGACACTGCCACGCCGACGCTGTCTGTCATGGACTCTCGCTCGCAGGTGATCCGCCGCGTCGGCTATTGCCGACATCCGGACCAGCCCGACATCGACCCGCGCATCACTCGGCAAATGTTCGATGCGGCTGGACGTCAGGTGGCGTCGTGGGACCCGCGATTGTGGGGAACGGCACCGAAACCGAATCTGGCCACGGCTTATGGGCTGAGCGGTCAGGCCTTGCTGACGGACAGTGTCGATGCGGGTTGGCAGTTGAGTTTGCTGAACCAGGCGGGTTTGACCTGTTCGTTCTGGGATGCACGAGGTAGCCAGCGTCACACCGAATTCGACGAACAGCAGCGTCCGGTGGCACTGAAGGAGCAGGCCCGTGGCGAGCCATCTCGTGTGGTCGAGCGATTGACCTATGCCGCTGCCAGCGATGCGTTCGCGCAGCACAACCAGTGCGGTCGCCTGATCCGCCATGACGATCCGGCCGGTAACCGCATCATCAACGACTACGGTCTGACCGGTGCCGAGCTGGCCGAATCCCGGCGCTTTCTGACAGCGCTCGACCTGCCTGACTGGCCCACCGATCCCGACGTTCGTGACGAGTATCTTGAAGAAAAGTCGTACATAACCCGTCACGCTTTCTACCCGACGGGCGAACTGCAGCGCCAGATCGATGCCATGGGCAATACCCAAACCGTTCATTACAACGTATCGGGCAAACCCTCCGCGACCTGGCTTCTACTGGCCGGTGAAGGTAAGCCGTCGCAGTGTCTGTTCAGTGATATCCAATACAACGCTCAAGAACAGATCGAACGTGAGACCGCCGGAAACGGCGTCGTCAGCCGCGCTGAATACAGCCCAGATGACGGCCGGTTGCTCAGCCTGATCGCCGGTCTCGGTGAGCAACCTCCATTGCAGAATTTGCATTACGGCTACGACCCGGTGGGCAACATCGTCAGCCTGGAAGATAAAACCCAGGCCGTCACGTACTTCAATCACCAGCGCATCGAGCCGATCAGCCGTTATCGCTACGACAGCCTGTATCAACTGGTTGAGGCCAAGGGCTGGGAAGTCAGTCAGCCGAGCCATGGCCCGGCGTTACCGGATCTGCTGCCCACACCGCTGGACCCTAATCAACGGCGCAACTACACCCAGACATTCGACTACGACACGGCGGGCAACCTGATCACCCGACACCACAGTGGTGCGCCGGGGTTTTCGATGTTCACCTCCGCGCACAGCAATCGAGGTTTGGGGCAACGGGATGACGGTACTTTGCCGGGAGAGCCACAAATAACGCTGGGCTTTGATGCCTGCGGCAATCAACTGGAGCTGCAACGCGGACAGGCTATGCTCTGGGACATCCGCAATCAGTTGAGTCAGGTGACGTTGGTCAAACGCGAGGGCGAAGCTGACGACTATGAGTCGTATGCCTATGACCGACCAGGCCATCGGTTGCGCAAGGCAATTTTCAGCCAATCCAATCGCCGGACTTTGCACAGTGAAATCCGTTATCTCCCTGGCCTGGAAATCCATCGACAGGCCAGTGGCGAAGTACGCCATGTCGTCCGCGTCGAAGCCGGACCTTGCAGCGTTCGAGTGTTGCACTGGCCCGAAGGTAATTACGTCGACCAACAGAGGTACAGCCTCAGCGATCATCTCGGTTCCAGCACATTGGAACTGAATGAGCAAGCGACTGTGCTAACGCAGGAACACTATTATCCCTTTGGCGGTACGGCGTGCTGGGCGGGTAAAAGTGCAGGGGTGGCGAATGACAAAACCATTCGTTATTCGGGCAAGGAGAGGGATGCGACCGGGCTCTATTACTATGGACATCGGTATTACGCGCCATGGTTGCAGCGCTGGATTAGTCCGGATCCAGCTGGAGAAATCAATGGCTTGAACATTTTCTGTTTTGTTGCTTGTTGCAAATAATCCTGTCGCTAGGAAAGACGTGGATGGCAGGTTTTTTTACGAAGGTAAAGATGATTTTGTGGAAACAGCACTCATCGGCTCGGAGAAACTGATTGCTGCACGAGGACTTGATGCGTTTCCTATGGACCAAGCGTCTGTAATAAGCTCGCAGTTGTCTGAAGTGGAGAAGGTTTTCGCAGAGGCAACTTATGTGTTAACGCAAGGGTACGCAGAAACCTCAGGAATCTTGCAGAGTTACTTTGGTCCGCAATACAGCGCGGTAGAAAACAGGCTTCCGGGAATTTGGACGCGTGGAAGGGAACTGGCAAATGCCTACGGTAGGCCAGCGGCGAGAGGAAAGTTTTTAGGTTTTATAGCGGGCCCAGGAACAGCGAGGCACTCAACTGCAGAGGTCAGACCTGGCGATTTTTATGGGCGTATTGCTATTAATCTAGACAGAGTTAATGGCAACTCAGGTCTGGTATTGGGGCATGAATTAATGCACTTGAACAGGGTTAGCCGGGTTAGCGCGGTCGGGCCTGGTGCGTTAGATAATTTCTACCTGAACTCTAATTCGCCGGAGCTTTTGAATTACCCAGTGATGCAATATGATTTGCCTGCTCGAGGTCTGTCCGAAGCCATCATGCACGGCGGTTTGAATCTTGTTTTTTCACAACAGTACACGGCGTCTCATCGTGATTTCATTACCTCGGTTGGTAACTATATGGGGATGCCGGATATATTGGATCTTGAAACGTCGATTGAAATGTTTAATCAGGCTCCTCATCTGCGTGCGGAAATGGCGGCTAATAACGCGGATAGTCTTGTTTACGCAGCAAAAAGTATGAGTGATCTGTATCGATCCAGGCAGGAAGACAACAATTTATTCAACAATTTGCTTTATGGTTGAAATTCGATGCGGGTGACTCGATAGCTACACTCCAACAAAAGGTTGAGTGACTTGGGGGGCGTACCCCAAGCCACAATGAACAAGAACAACCCACTCAACGCTTGTTCAACCCCCGCGCCAACCGATCGCCACCCAACTGAATCACCGCCACCAACGCCACCAGCAGCACGATCACCGTCAACATGACCTGGCTGTCAAAGCGTTGATAGCCGTAGCGATAAGCGATGTCGCCCAGGCCACCGGCACCAATCGCCCCGGCCATGGCCGAGGAGTTGATCATCGTCACCAAGGTGATGGTGAAACCGCCGACAATTCCCGGCAGCGCTTCGGGCAACAGCACATGCCAGACGATGTGCCAGCGCCGGCAGCCCATGGCTTGCGCGGCTTCGATCAGACCATGATCGACTTCGCGCAGGCTGACTTCGGCAATCCGCGCAAAGAACGGCGTCGCTGCAATCGTCAGCGGCACCACCGCCGCCCACACGCCGTAGGTGGTGCCGACGATCAACCGGGTAAACGGAATCAGCGCCACCATCAGAATCAGAAACGGGACCGAGCGGAACAGGTTCACGAACGCACCCAAGGCGCGATTCAGCACCGGCGCCTGGTAGATCCCGCCCTTGTCGCTGGTGACCAGAATCACCGCCATGGGAATCCCCACCAGCAGGGCGATCAGCGACGACACACCGACCATCACAAACGTGTCGATAAACCCCTGTAGCAAGCGCTCAAACCACATAACCCGACACCTCCACCCGTTGCGCCCAATCACCCGCGCGCTGACGCAACTGCTCGGTGCTCAGCGATGATCCACTGACGGCCAGCAGCAGTTGCCCCAGCGCGTGGCCCTGAATCCGTTCCACACCGCCCTGAAGCAATTTCACCCGTCCGTCGAGTGCGGCGAACAAGGCCGCCAGGTCCGGCTCATCGCCGGCCGCCCCAGTGAATTGCAAACGCAGCACCACAGCGGCGCCGGGCGAGGGCGGTAGCGTGTGCAAACGGCTCTGCAATTCTTGTGGCAAAGCGTGTTGCAGCGGTGCGAGCAACGTCTGGCTGACCGCGTGCTGTGGGTCGCCGAACACTTCCCAGACCGGGCCTTGCTCGACGATCCGCCCGTGCTCCAGCACCACGACGCGGTCGCAGATTTCGCGGATCACCGCCATCTCGTGGGTGATCAGCACGATGGTCAGGCCCAGACGTTTATTGATCTCGCGCAGCAGGCCGAGGATCGATTGAGTGGTCTCCGGGTCGAGTGCCGAAGTGGCTTCGTCGCAGAGCAGAATGTCCGGGTCGTGAACCAAGGCCCGGGCGATGCCGACGCGCTGTTTCTGGCCGCCGGAAAGCTGTGCCGGATAGGCCTTGTGTTTGGCTTGCAGACCGACCAGTTCAAGCAGTTCGCGAACCTTTTTCTCGCGCTGTTCTTTCGGCACCCCGGCGACTTTCAGCGGCAATTCGACGTTCTGCCAAACGGTCTTGGCCGACATCAGATTGAAGTGCTGAAAGATCATGCCGATGCGTCGGCGCAGGGCGACGAGGCGATCTTCATCGAACTCGCCGATGTCGACCTGATCGATCAGCACACGCCCCGACGTCGGTTGCTCCAGACGATTGATCGTGCGGATCAGCGACGATTTGCCCGCGCCGCTGCGGCCGATGATGCCGAACACCTCGCCGCGCTGGATCGCCAGATCAATGCCTTGCAGGGCCGCGACCGGACCTTGCCGGCCGTTATAGGTTTTGCCCAGGCCGATGAAGCGTATGTGGGCGCGATTCAGCTCGGGATGCAGTTCGGTTTTTTCAGCATTGTTGGGCTCTGGAATCTCCAGTCGCCGTTGGATCGCGGCCGTCATGTTCAGCTTTCCCAACCGGCCTGGTACAGCTTGCCGTGGGCCTTATCCAGCGCGGCACGCACGGCCGGCGAGTGCTGGTAGATGTCGACCAATTTGATCAGACGCGGATCGTCCTTGCTCTTGGGCCGGATGACGAACTGGATCACGTATTCCTTGTGGTCGAGACCGTCGAACAGCAGCGCGGAGCCGGCATCGAAGGTCTTGGCCAGACGAATATAGGCCGGGTAGCCCTGGACCAGATCGGCGTCGTCATAGGCGCGCACCAGTTGCACGGCTTCGACCTGAAGGATTTTGATTTTCTTCGGGTTGGCGACGATGTCGTCTTCGGTGGCCTTGTAGCCAACGCCCGGTTTCAGCGTGATCAACCCGGCCTTGGCCAGCAGTTGCAGACCGCGACCGCTGTTGATCGGGTCGTTGGCGATGGCGACGCTGGCGCCTTCAGGCAACTCGTCGAAGCTTTTGTATTTTTTCGAATAGAGGCCGACGTTGTTGATGATCCCCGGGGCGAACGGCACCAGGTCAAAACCGGCGGCGGCCTTGGCGTTTTCAAGGAACGGGATGTGCTGAAAGTAGTTCACATCGATGTCGCCGGCCGCGAGGCTGACGTTCGGTGCGATCCAGTCGGTGAACTCCACCAGCTCGACTTTCAGGCCTTGTTTGGAGGCCTCCTCGACGGCGGCTTCCAGCGGAATCGCGAACGCGGCGGTGGTGCCGATTTTCAGTGGTGCATCGGCGGCGAATACCGCCGAGCTGAACAGGCCGAAGGTCAGGGCCAGTGCTTTGACTGGGTGGGTCAGGAATTTCTGGGTCATGGTGTGGTTTCCAGTCAGTGCATGAATATGGGTGTCTGGTAGGGCCTCTTCGCGAGCAAGCCCGCTCTCACATTTGGAATGCGTTCCCCTTTGGAAGCGGGCTTGCTCGCGAAGCTTTTAGCGACGAAATGAAGATCCGATGTGTTGCTCGGGCAACTGCGCCCCTGCGTGAAACAGCTTCTCGCGCAAGCTGCCGCTGTCATACGCGGTTTTGTACGACCCACGCCGTTGCAACTCCGGAATCACCAGCTCGATAAAATCGACATAGCTTTCCGGGGTAACGATGCGCGTGAGGTTGAAGCCGTCCAGCCCGGTTTCGGTGATCCACGATTGCAGCTCATCCGCCACTTGCGCAGGCGAGCCGACCACGGTGATGTAGCGACCGCCCAGAGCGTGCTGTTCGAGCAATTTGCGTCGGGTCCAGTCGTTGTTCTGCAGATTCTTGGTCGCGGACTGGATGGCGTTGCTCTTCACGTACTGGATCGGTTCGTCGATCGCGTACCGGGAAAAGTCGACGCCGGTGGACGCCGAAAAATGTGCCACGCCGGCCTCGGCACTGGCGTAGCTCCGGTACTCGGCGTGCTTGGCCCACGCCGCTTCTTCGGTTTCGCCGACGATGACGTTGAGGCCCATGAACACCTTGATGTCCTCGGGATTGCGCCCGGCCTCGACGGCGCTGGCGCGGATTTTGTCCACCTGCACCTTGGTCGACGGTTTGTTCTGGCCGCTGATGAACACGCACTCGGCGTGACGCCCGGCGAACAGCAAGCCGCGATCGGAACTGCCGGCCTGGAACAGCACCGGCGTGCGCTGCGGTGAAGGCTCGCAGAGGTGATAACCCTCGACCTGATAGAACTCGCCCTTGTGCTCGACCTTGTGCACTTTCTCCGGTTGGGCGTAGATCCGCTGCTCGCGATCATTGAGCACCGCGCCGTTTTCCCAACTGCCTTCCCAGAGTTTGTAGAGCACCTCCAGGTACTCGTCAGCCTGATCGTAACGACGGTCATGCTCGACCTGCTCGCGCAGGCCCATGGCTTTTGCGGCGCTGTCGAGGTAACCGGTGACGATGTTCCAGCCGACGCGGCCACGGCTCAAATGATCGAGGGTCGACAGGCGTCGGGCGAACAGATACGGCGGCTCATAGGTGAGGTTGGCGGTCAGGCCGAAACCGAGGTTTTTCGTCACCGCCGCCATCGCCGACACCAGCAGCAACGGATCGTTGACCGGCAACTGGATCGACTCTTTCAGCGTGACGTCCACCGAGTTCTGGTAGACGTCGTACACGCCGACGATGTCGGCGATGAACAAACCGTCGAACAAGCCACGCTCCAGCAACTGCGCCAGTTCGGTCCAGTATTCAATGCTGTTGAACTGGGTTGAGTTGTCGCGTGGATGCGTCCATAAGCCGTGGTTGATGTGGCCGATGCAGTTCATGTTGAACGCGTTGAGCAGGATCTTTTTCTTGCTCATCAGATCGTGCCCCGCAATGGCGGGTTTTCATCGTTGAGGTAGTAATTGCCCACCGCGTGGTACTTCCAGCGCACCGGATCGTGCAGCGTGTGCACGCGGGCGTTGCGCCAGTGGCGGTCGAGGCCGTGCTCGATCAGGGTGGCCTGACTGCCGGCCAGTTCGAACAAGGTGCTGGCGGCGGTGAGGGAGATTTCTGTGCTGATCGCCCGTGCTTCGGCGACGGCAATCGAGGCGGCGGCGACCGTTTCGGCGCTGGTCTGGGCCTGAGCCTTGTCGAGGAACTCACCGGCGCGTTCCAGCAGCGCCTCGGTGGCGTGCAGGCGAATGCTCAAGTGGCCGAAGCTCTTCAACGTCAGCGGGTCTTCGGTGGCGTTGTCGTTGCCGGCGTCGATCCATGGGCGCGTCTTGCTACGCACAAAGTGCAACGCATCTTCGTAAGCGGCGCGGGCGATGCCGGTGTCGATAGCGGCGTGAAGAATCTGCGCCAGCGGACCGACGGTGGTCGGACGTTCGAAGGCGCTCTGGAACGGGATCACGTCTTCGGCGGCGACATACACGTCTTCGAAGAGCACCGAACCGCTGCCGGTGGTGCGCTGGCCGAAGCCGCTCCAATCGTCGATCACGCTCAGGCCCTGGCTGTCGCGAGGCACGAAGGCCAGTTGCTGCACGCCGTTTTCATCGACGACGGACGTTGGAATGCGTTGCGCGTAAATCGCGCCGGTCGCATAGAACTTGCGGCCATTGATGCGATAGCCCTCGCCTTCACGCTTGAGGCTGCTGACGCGATGGTGGGCGGTTTGGGTGCCCAGTTCCGCCAGCGCATTGCCGAAGCGCTGACCGGCTAAAACCTCGGCGTACAACCGTTGTTTCTGTTCGTGGCTGCCGTTCACTCGCAGCACTTCGAGGGCGTAGAAATGGTTCTGCGGAATCTGCCCGAGAGAGCCATCGGCCTCAGCGATCAGGGCGATGACGTTGGCCAGCGTCACGTTGGACACACCGGCGCCGCCGTATTCTTTCGGCACGCTGATGCCCCACAGGCCGGAGCGGGAAAACACGTCGAGTTCCGGCAGCGGCAGTCGCCGCTCACGGTCCCGCACGGCGCTGTCGCGTTTGAAATCTTCGGCCAGGTCGCTGGCGATGATCAGGGCTTGCTCATCGCTGGTGATGACCGCGACGGGATGGGAAAGAGGCATAGGTTTCTCCAAGGCTCTTGAGAAGGTGTGCGGTCGTCAGATCCAGGAGTGGCGAGCCGGTAGCTTGCCATTGAGGTGATAGGCGCCGACCGCGTGATATTTCCAGCGCACCGGGTCGTGCAGGGTGTGCACCCGGGCATTGCGCCAGTGACGGTCGAGGTTGAATTCGGCGAGGGTCGCGCGGCTGCCGGCCAGTTCGAAAAGCTTTTCGCTGGCCAGCAGCGAGATCTCGGTGGTCAGCACTTTGGCTTCGGCCACGGCAATTGAAGCGCGGGCGGCGGACTCGGCCGTTATCGGCGCGGCGTGCACTTGATCGAGCACTTGCCCGGCCTTGCGCAGCAGCGCCTGGGCGGCGTGCAGTTCGATTTTCAGTTTGCCGATGTCGGCGATCACGTAGAGGTCATCGCTGGCGCGTTCGACCTTGGCGTCGATCCATGGTCGCGAACGGGTTTTGACGAATTCGATGGTGTCTTCGATAGCGCCACGGGCAATGCCGGCGTCGATCGCCGCCTGAATCAATTGCGAGATTGCGCCTTGGGTGTTCGGGGTTTCGTTGATCTTCCAGTTATCAACGACAAGAGCCGCTTCGACGCGCACGTTGTTGAGCACGATCGTGCCGCTGGCGGTGGTGCGCTGACCGAAGCCCGACCAGTCATCAACAATGCGCAAACCTGGCGTGCCACGTCGGACGAACGCCAGCACTTGCTTGCCATCATCGTTGAGCGCTTTGACCGCAACCCAGTGCGCAAACAGCGCGCCAGTGGAATAGAACTTCTGGCCATTGAGCAGGTAATCGTCGCCGTCGGCGGTGATTCGCGCTTTCAATTGGAGGGTGTTTCTGGTGCCACGCTCAGGGCCGCCATTGCCGATGCGCCAGCCTTCGAGAACACTCTGGAACAACTGTTGTTTTTGCGCGTCGGTGGCACTGCCGAGCAGCAGATGGATGATGCCGAACTGGTTCTGCGGGATCTGTCCCAACGCCGGATCGGCGGCGGAAATGATCGCGAACACCTCGGCCAGCGTGACGAACGAAACCTGCGGGCCACCGTATTGGCGCGCGATTGCAATGCTGCCCAGACCGCTGCGGGTGAACTGTTCGATCAGTAACCAAGGCAACTGGCGCTGGCGGTCGCGATTGGCGGCTTGCACGAGCGCGACTTGCGCCAGCTCATGGGCGGCCTCAATGGCTTGGGCGTCGTTGCGCAGGACCTGCGCGGGCAACAACAAGGGGGCGATGTCCAGATCAGACTGGACGTTCGCGTCTGCCAGACTGGACATCAGCGCCACTCCCTGGCTGCACGCAATGCCCTGGCGATCTGCACTGGGGTGATTGTGTTCCGGACCATACGACCTACCTCACATCTCATGAATAACGCCGCGAAGTGCGGCGAACGAAAGAATGTCCGGTGGTCCGGTTTATATACCCTAAGCGTGTATAAAAATTAAATGAACTAACTTTTAGGAATATGCATATGAAGATGTGATGGTCGGGATGCTCAAGCCCTTTGCGGTGAGGGGCCAAGGCTCCTCACTCCGCCTTAGGCTTTATTTTTTGCGGGATTCAGCCGCCTTGCAGGTGGGCTTCAACGGCACTTTCAGATAAGGATTCACGCAACCGATCTTCAGCGTCCTTGGCGGCGCCCAGCGCGAGTTGTTGCCGACCCGGTCGAGGATGCAATAGGTCACGTCCAGGCGCAGATCCTCGCCGGCTTCGACAATCACTGCCGGCGGTACCCAGACCTGAATCGGCAGGCCGACATCCGCTGCCGTGATGGGCGCCAGATCCATGCGAACATCACCCCAGCGCACAGTAATGGCGTCATCCTCGGCCATGTTCGTGTAAGGCTCGATGGTCAACGGCACACCGCGTTTGATCTGGTTCGGGTTCACGCCCTGGCGGCGAATGGTGTCAGGGATCGTTACCGGCGCCAGTTGCTGGTTTTCGTCACCGCACAATGCCGACGGTTGGCCGCCCGGGCAATCGAGTTTGACCTGCACACGGCTTGCCGCCGACAGCGCCGGGCCTTGGCCGACCTGCATCACCCGGTAGTGAATGCGGGCGGTGCCATTGACAATAAAACTTTCCGGCACCCGCAGGTTGACTGTCGCGCCAACGTCCTCGGTCGTCAGTACCTTGGAGGCGACATAGCATTTGTTCCAGAACAGTTCGATCAGGTCGCCGCAGTCCATGTCGGGGTAGGGCGACACCTCGATCAACAGATGAGCGGCAGCAGCCAGATTGATGCCGTTTTTTTGCGCTGACGCCAGGGTCGGCGCTGCCAGTTCGGGGGTATGCGAAGTGCGAGTCATCGATTTCTCTCCTTGAAGCCTTGCAGCGAAGTCCGTTTCTGAAAGAACAAAAGGCGTGAATCAACGGGCAATAAATCTGTGAACTGATGTTCAAGTTAGTGCGGGTTGATTGAACTAAGTAGCGCCGGTTGGCGACTAGATAAGAGTGTGCGGGAAGGGGTGTCAATAGACGGCGTTAGTTAATCAATGAATTACGAACTAATCAGAATATTCCTACGTTGTTGAAGCCGTGTGCCTAGGGTGTATGGTGAACGAGACCACAGAACTCCGGGCTTTTTGCCAGTTTTGGCGCAGCGTTATTTGGTAGCTGTGATGAAAGGCGGGGCGGATTTTATACACGCAATAGTGGTTTCAGAATATATACATGTATCGCATCGGTTCCAGGCAGGTTGTATATATTCAGGAAAGTTTTACGCAGCGAAAAAGGTAACTTCCATCCATGGAAGTTGACGTCTCGCACAGCAAGGGTTTTCAGGTGTGATTCAAAAACTTGCTGAGAAACTGTTTGGTGCGCTCTTCTTTGGGGTCGGCAAACAATGCTTTGGCTTCACCTTGTTCGACGATCACGCCCTTGTCGAAAAACACCACGCGGTTGGCCACGTCGCGGGCGAAGCCCATTTCGTGGGTGACGATGACCATGGTGCGTTTCTCCTCGGCGAGGCCGCGGATGGTCGCCAGTACTTCGCCCACCAGTTCCGGATCGAGGGCCGAAGTCGGCTCGTCGAACAGGATCACTTCCGGCTCCATTGCCAGCGCCCGGGCAATCGCCACGCGCTGTTGCTGGCCACCGGAGAGACGACGCGGATAGGCGTCTTCCTTACCGGCGAGGCCGACCTTGGCCAACAGCTTCATGCCCAGGGCAATGGCTTGCTCGCGCGGCATCTTCTTGACCACGACCGGGCCTTCGATGACGTTTTCCAGGGCAGTGCGATGGGGAAACAGGTTGAAGTTCTGGAACACGAAACCCACATGCTGGCGCAGGTTGCGCACCAGGCTTTGCTGCTGGTTCAGCGGGCGGCTGGTATCGATCTCGATATCGCCGACCTTGATCCGGCCGCTGGTGGGTTGTTCAAGGAAGTTCAGGCAGCGCAGGAACGTGGTTTTACCCGAGCCGCTGGGGCCGATGATTGCCACGACCTCGCCTTCCTTGACTTCAAGATCGATGCCGTTGAGCACGACTTGATGCTTGAATTGCTTGGTCAGTTTTTCCACGACAATCATGGGGTCAGGACTCCTGGTCGTGCCGGTTGACCCGCTCTTCCAACTTGTTCTGCAAGTGCGAGAGCACTGTGGCCAGAATCCAGTAGATCAGCGCGGCGGCAAGATACATGGTGAAGACTTCGAAAGTCCGGGCGGTGATCAACTGCGCCTGACGGAACAGTTCCGGCACCTGGATGGTGGCGGCCAGCGCGGTGTCCTTGACCAGCGAAATGAAGCTGTTGCCCAGCGGCGGCAGTGCCGTGCGCATCGCTTGCGGCAGGATGGCCCGGCGCAAAGTCTGCGCGCGGGTCATACCGATACTCGCCGCAGCTTCCCACTGGCCACGTTCGATCGAACCGATCGCCGCGCGCAGGATTTCACAGGCGTAAGCGGCCATGTTCAGCGAGAAGCCAATCAGCGCGGCGGGCAGGGGGTCGAGTTCCACACCCATTTGCGGCAAGCCGTAATAGATCACGAACAGTTGCACCAGCAACGGCGTGCCGCGAAAGAACGACACGTAGATACGGGCCAGCCAGTTGACTGTTTTGAAACGCGACAGACGCATCAACGCCAGGCCAAAGCCCAGCAGCAGGCCGAAGAACATCCCGCCAAGGCTGAGGACGACCGTGTAGTACGCGCCCTTGAGCAGGAAGGGCGCGGAGTCGAGTGCGAGTTGGAAAGCTTCTTCCATTATTGAGTGACGTCAGCTTGGAAGTATTTTTCCGAGATCTTGGCCAGAGTGCCGTCGGCACGCAGCTCGTCGAGGGCTTTGTTCACGGCAGCCAGCAGTTCCGGTTCACCTTTGCGCAAGGCAATGCCGGACTCCTGACGGGAGAACGCTTGACCGGCCGCCACGGTTTTCGGGGCTTTCTTGGCGTATTCAAGCGCGGCCAGGCGGTCGATCAGGATGGCGTCGGTACGGCCGTTGTTCAGGTCGGCGAACTTGGTCGGATCATCATCGTAGGTGCGCACGTCAGCGCCAGGCACGTTGGCACGAACCCATTGTTCGTAGTTGGTGCCCAGGCCTACGCCGACTTTCTTGCCGGACAGGTCAGCTGCGGTCTTGATGTTCAGCGCGGCTTCTTTGCTTTTGAGCACCAACGCCTGAATCCCGGAGATGGTGTACGGCTGGGAGAAGTCATACTTCTTCTTGCGGTCCTCGGAGATGGTCACTTGGTTGACCACTATGTCCAGGCGCTTGGATTCCAGCGCCGCGAGAATACCGTCCCACTTGGTCGGCTGAATCTTGGCTTTGACGCCCAGTTTCTGCGCCAGCGCTTGGGAGAGCTCGACTTCGAAACCGGACAGCTTGCCGTCGGCATCGACGAAGCTGAACGGTGGGTAAGTGCCTTCCAGGCCGACGTTGATTACGCCTTTGTCCTTGATCTGTTGCAGTTGCTCACCGGCAACCGCCTGGCTGATCAGACCGGCGCTCAGCGCCAGGCCCAGCGAACCGACCAGCAGATTGCGACGTAGTGCGGAAAAATTCATGACAAGCCCCTGTGTTTTCTTATGGAAGACGCTTAAGGAAAGTTGGCGAATTCGGGAATTGGACGACAGCGCTATCCTGCCTTAAAGCAGCTTAAGCGTCTCGCGCGAAATTCGCCTGCGGCGAGACTATATGACGACTTGGTTAGACTTGAAAATACTTAATATTTAAATTGATATTCCTTATTTGAATATAAAACCTTCCCACGCTCTGCGTGGGAACGGTCTCGTCTTCCGCTTACAAGAAGTCCTTATAGGCAAACAACGCCGGCGCCCCGCCGGTATGCAGGAAGATGATCGGGCCTTCTTCGAAGCGCTGCCGACCGATGCCATCAAGCAACCCGGCCATGGCCTTGCCGGTGTATACCGGGTCGAGCAACACCGCTTCCTGACTGGCCAGCAACTTCACCGCTGCCAGCGTCCCGGCATTGGGTTCGCCATAACGCGGGCCGAAATATTCGTCCCACAGCTCAATCTTGAAGCTGGCCGGCAGCTCAACGCCGAGCAGCTCAGCAGTACGTTGCGCCAGCCCCTGCACTTTCGGGCGCTGCTCTTCTTCAGTGCGCGACACGGTCACGCCGATCACCGGCAGTTGCGGCAATGCCTCACTCAACGCCAGCGCCAGGCCGCTGTGGCTCCCGGCGCTACCCGATGCCAGTACCACGGCGGCGAAGTCGAGCCCGGTGTCTTTGATCTGTTCGGCCAGCTCAAGCCCGGCACGCACATAACCCAAGGCACCGAGGGCGTTGGAGCCGCCAATCGGTACCAGATACGGTTTTTTTCCGTTGCTGCGCAGACGCACGGCGAGGGCCGCGAGTTGTTCATCGGCGTTGTCGAGGTTGTCGACCAGCTCAACTTTTGTGTCGAACAGATCCAGCAGCAGGCGATTGCCATTGCCGGTGTAGTTGCTGTCTTCGGTGCCCAGCGGATTTTCCAGCAACGCCACGCAACTCAGGCCGAGTTTGGCGGCCAGCGCCGCCGTCTGGCGAACGTGGTTCGATTGCAGCGCACCGGCGGTGATCAGCGTGTCGGCGCCCTGGGCGAGGGCGTCGGCGGCGAGGTACTCGAGTTTGCGCAGCTTGTTGCCGCCCATGGCCAGCGGCGTCAGGTCATCGCGTTTGATGTAGACGTCACGGCCGAGCCAGGTGGACAGGCGCTCAAGTTTTTCCAGTGGGGTCGGCTGGCCAAGCAGTTCCAGGCGAGTAAAGCGATCCAGCTGTTGTTTAATCATGGTTGCGTACTGGAGGAGAAAGATGAAGGGACTATAGGCACGCGCTTTTGCACGGGCAACCATCAATCGCTTATAGCCAAATGGACTGAGCCCAGCACTATCGGTTCTTAATTCGCCCTCACAGGCATGCCTTAAAGTAGTCGCCGTTGACGCGGCCAGGCACTCCGGCCGCCCGTGAGGAGTCTTTATCGTGAGCGAGCGTTCCAGCCATTGGCAATTACAGACCATCGTCAGTCAACTGCGCAGCGCGCGGGATCAGTGGCGCGCCCAGAATGGCCGGGCATCCGGCGAGCAGGGTGGGCGCGAACTGCCGTCCCGCGCCGCGATGGCGCAGATTCTTGAAGCGCTGTGTGGGGCATTGTTCCCGATGCGTCTGGGGCCGGTGGATTTGCGTGAGGAAAGCGAAGACTTCTACGTCGGCCACACCCTCGATGTCGCGCTGAATGCGTTGCTCGCCCAGACACGTCTGGAACTGCGCTACGTCGCCCGCCACAGCGCCCAGGACGACAGCGAAGTGGAGACCCGGGCGCTCCAGATCATTCAGGATTTTGCCTTGGCATTGCCGGGCTTGCGCACGTTGCTCGACACCGATGTGCTGGCGGCCTATCACGGCGATCCGGCGGCGCGCAGTGTGGATGAAGTACTGCTGTGCTACCCGGGGATTCTGGCGGTGATTCACCATCGTCTCGCCCACCATTTGTATCGTGCAGGGCTGCCGTTGCTGGCGCGGATCAGCGCAGAAATTGCGCACTCGGCCACCGGCATTGATATCCATCCGGGCGCGCAGATCGGCCGTAGTTTCTTTATTGATCACGGCACGGGTGTGGTGATTGGCGAGACGGCGATCATTGGTGAGCGTGTGCGGATCTATCAGGCGGTAACGTTAGGCGCCAAGCGCTTCCCGGCCGATGAAGACGGGCAATTGCAGAAGGGCCATCCACGCCATCCTATTGTCGAGGACGACGTGGTGATTTATGCCGGGGCGACGATTCTTGGGCGGATCACCATCGGCAAGGGGTCGACCATCGGCGGCAACGTGTGGCTGACCCGCAGCGTGCCGGCGGGGTGCAATTTGACCCAGGCCAATTTGCAGCATGATGACGGGACGCAGAAGTAGCCTCTGATTTTTGTTGCGGCATCCAGCCTCTTCGCGAGCAAGCCCGCTCCCATAGCTGGAATGAGGGGGCTTGCTCACGAATGGGTCTTGGGGCGAATCCAGATAATGTCCCTGCGCCAATTCTCCACTGAACCAATCTCTCCAACTCCACGTCATACCTCACCTTGAGCTAGCGTAGGAACACGACCGGCTGGCCGTACGATTAGTCGTTAGCGTCCTATCCATGTTTAACTTGAACGTTCATTCAAGTTAAACCGGTGGTTCGCTGCCCGCTCACAACAGGAGGCTTGCCTTTGCTGAGTCCGATCATTTCAGCCACGTCTCAATCCATCGAGGTGCGCGTTTCATGAGTGCATCGTCAACCCCCGCCAGCGGCCTGGTACGCATGAATCCGCCGGTGTTCTACTTCGCCGCGACGGTCATTCTGCTCTTTGGTCTTGTGGTCATCGCCATGCCACAACAGGCCGGTGCCTGGCTGCTGGCTGCGCAGAACTGGGCGGCCAATACGGTCGGCTGGTACTACATGCTCGCGATGAGCCTGTATCTGGTCTTCGTGGTGGTCACCGCGTTATCCGGCTACGGCAAGATCAAACTCGGTGCCGACCACGACGAACCCGAATTCAGTTACCTGTCCTGGGCCGGCATGCTGTTCGCTGCCGGGATCAGCATCACGTTGTTTTTCTTCTGCGTGTCCGAACCGCTGACCCACATGCTGCAACCGCCGCAAGGCGAGGCCGGCACGGCGGACGCGGCGCGCCAGGCGATGCAGATTCTGTTTCTGCACTGGGGCTTGCACGGCTGGGGGGTGTTCGCCTTCGTCGGCATGGCGCTGGCCTACTTTGCCTACCGTCACAACCTGCCGCTGGCCCTGCGTTCGGCGCTGTATCCACTGATCGGCAAACGCATCAACGGCCCCATCGGTTACGCGGTGGACGGCTTCGGCATCATCGCTACCGTGTTCGGCCTCGGCGCCGATATGGGCTTTGGCGTGCTGCACCTGAACTCGGGCCTGGACTACTTGTTCGGCATCGCGCACACCCAGTGGATTCAAGTCGGTTTGATTACCCTGATGATGGGCGCGGCGATCATCGTGGCTGTCGCCGGTGTGGATAAAGGCGTGCGGGTGATGTCCGACATCAACATGCTGCTGGCCTGCGCGCTGCTGCTGTTCGTGCTGTTCGCCGGCCCCACCCAGCATCTGCTCAATACCTTGATCCAGAACGTTGGCGACTACCTCGGTGCCTTGCCGATGAAGAGTTTTGACCTCTACGCCTATGACACACCGAGCGACTGGCTTGGCGGCTGGACGGTGTTCTACTGGGCCTGGTGGATCGCATGGTCGCCCTTCGTGGGCTTGTTCATCGCACGGATTTCCCGTGGCCGCACCATTCGTGAGTTCGTCTTCGGCGTGCTGCTGATCCCGCTCGGCTTCACCTTGGCGTGGATGTCGATCTTCGGCAACAGCGCCCTCGATCAGGTGCTCAATCACGGCATGAGCGCGCTCGGCATGTCGGCCCTCGACAACCCGTCGATGAGCATTTATCTGTTGCTGGAAACCTACCCGTGGAGCAAAACCGTCATCGCTGTGACGGTGTTCATCAGCTTCGTGTTCTTCGTCACCTCAGCCGACTCCGGTACCGTGGTGCTCTCGACACTGTCGGCCAAGGGCGGCAACCCGGACGAAGACGGGCCGAAATGGCTGCGGGTGTTCTGGGGCGTGATGACGGCGCTGATCACCAGCTCGCTGCTATTCTCCGGCAGCATCGATGCACTGAAGTCGGCGGTGGTGCTGACCTCGTTGCCGTTCTCGCTGATCCTGCTTTTGATGATGTGGGGCCTGCACAAGGCGTTCTATCTGGAGTCGCAGAAGCAGATCGCGCAACTGCACTCGCTGGCGCCGGTGTCCGGCTCGCGGCGTGGTTCAGGGGGCTGGCGACAGCGTCTGAGCCAGGCCGTGCACTTCCCGTCGCGTGACGAGGTGTACCGTTTCATGGACACCACCGTGCGCCCGGCAATTGAAGAAGTGACGGCGGTGTTTGTCGAAAAAGGCCTGAACGTGGTCACCCAGCCGGACCCGGCCAACGACAGCGTCAGCCTGGAAATCGGCCATGGCGAGCAGCATGCGTTCATCTACCAAGTGCAGATGCGCGGCTACTTCACGCCATCATTCGCCCGGGGTGGCATGGGCTCCAAGCAGCTCAACAATCGCCGCTACTACCGCGCCGAAGTGCACCTGAGCGAGGGCAGTCAGGACTACGATATGGTCGGCTACACCAAAGAGCAGATCATCAACGACATCCTCGACCAGTACGAACGGCACATGCAGTTCCTGCATCTGGTGCGTTGATCGTGGGTTGAGCGCCGAGTCGGATCAAGACTCGGTGCTCAAGCACCCTGCCAGGATCAGGCCGAAGAGGATGATTGGGGTGTGCAGGGTGGATAATCATCGACGGTTCTGACGCCTTCGCGAGCAAGCCCGCTCCCACAGGGGTTACGTCAATCGTCCATTAGCTGTTCATCAAACAAGAGAGGATTCGATGACTTACACCGCTGCCGAAAACCGCTATGAGTCCATCCCTTACCGCCGCGTCGGGCGCAGCGGTCTGGTGCTGCCGGCGCTATCGCTGGGCCTGTGGCACAACTTTGGCGACAGCACGCCGATCGACACCCAGCGCGCCCTGCTGCGCACTGCGTTCGACCTGGGGATCAACCACTTCGACCTGGCCAACAACTACGGCCCTCCGTACGGTAGCGCCGAGATCAATTTCGGTCGCCTGCTGCGCGAAGACTTCAAGCCATACCGCGATGAGTTGATCATCTCCAGCAAGGCCGGTTGGGACATGTGGCCTGGCCCTTACGGTCAGGGCGGTGGCTCGCGTAAATATGTGCTGGCCAGCCTTGATCAGAGCCTGCAGCGCCTGGGCCTGGACTATGTGGACATCTTCTATTCGCATCGCTTCGATCCGGACACCCCGCTGGAGGAAACCGCCAGCGCCCTCGCCAGCGCCGTGCAACAGGGCAAGGCGTTGTACATCGGCATCTCGTCGTACTCCGGGGTGAAAACCCGCGAGATCGCCGCGCTGCTCAAAGAGTGGAAGGTGCCGCTGCTGATTCACCAGCCGGCGTACAACCTGCTCAACCGCTGGGTGGAAAAAGACCTGCTCGACACCACCGATGAACTCGGCACTGGCGTCATCGCCTTCACGCCGTTGGCGCAAGGTCTGCTGACCGACAAATACCTCAACGGCGTGCCGGCGGATGCGCGGGTCAATCGTCCGGGCGGTGGTTCGCTGCAGGCTTCGCATTTGTCCGAAGCCAACATCGCCCACGTCCGTGCGCTGAACGAGATCGCCAAGCGTCGTGGCCAGAGCCTGGCGCAACTGGCACTGGCCTGGACGCTACGTGACCCGCGCGTGACCTCGGCGCTGATCGGCGCAAGCCGACCGGAGCAGATTATCGAGAACGTCGGGGCGTTGAAGAATCTGAGCTTCAGTGCTGAAGAACTGGCAGAGATTGACCGGTTTGCCCAAGAGGGCGGGATCAATCTTTGGGAGAAGCCCTCGATGGCGCAGTGAGCATCCTTCAACCCAGTCCTCTCCCTGCGGGAGAGGATCAGGGTGAGGTTTTTTTCAGTTGCTGATCGCCAGAATGCTCGCCTGGTACGACCCGACAAACACATCGAAATCGCCCACCTCGTTCTGCTCCAGCTCAGCCTGCGCCACCAGGGAAGAGCGCGCCAGTTCCTCAAACTTCGCCTGCTCGTCAGCTGTCAACGACTCGCTGCGGAAAAACTCGGCATGTGCCTGACTCTGACGCAGGGAAAACTGCGCGAAGCTTTCCTTGTGCTCGGCCATCGCTGCCAGCACTTGGGCAGAAGGCGTTAGCGACGGGTCGCGGACTTTTGCCAGTTGCGCATCCAGTGCCTTGCTGTGGGCATCGCCGCCATGGCTTTGATCGAGCAGCGCAGCGAGTGGGGCAATCTTTTCCAGCAACTCTACCGCCCATGCCTTCATCTCGACCGGCTCACCGTCGCGCTGCAATTGCAGACCCGGACGGCGACCTTCCTTGACCACGCTGAGGAAGTTCGAGGTCGCGTTGCTGCAACTGGTGTTGGTCAGCAGTGGGCTGTCGTTGAGTGCGCAATACAGCAGGAACGCATCAATGAAGCGCGATTCAGTGAGGTCGATGCCCATCGGCAGGAACGGGTTGATGTCCAGGCAGCGCACTTCGACGTACTGAATGCCACGGGCCACCAGCGCCTGAATCGGCCGCTCGCCGCTGTAGGTCACGCGTTTTGGGCGGATGTTGGAGTAGTACTCGTTTTCGATCTGCAGGATGTTGGTGTTCAACTGAACCCACTCGCCATCCTTGTGCGTGCCGACTTCCACATACGGTGCGTACGGCGTAGCCACGGCCTTGCGCAGGCTGTCGGTGTAGCTCGTCAGATCGTTGTAGCACGGCGTCAGGCCGGCCTGGGCGTTGCTCTGGTAACCGAGGTCGCTCATGCGCAGGCTGGTGGCGTACGGCAGGTAGAGCGTGTCTGGATCGAGCTGTTCCAACTGATGCGAACGACCGCGCAGGAAGCCCGCGTCGAGCGCCGGTGAGGCGCCGAACAGGTACATCAGCAACCAGCTGTAGCGCCGGAAGTTGCGGATCAGCGCGATATAGGACGACGACTGGAAATCCCGGTCAGTGCCGACAAAACCCTCGGTTTCGCGCAGCAACGGCCAGAGTTTTTCCGGCAGGGAAAAATTGTAGTGAATCCCGGCGATGCACTGCATGGTCTTGCCGTACCGCAGGGCCAGGCCCTTGCGATAGACGTACTTGAGCTGACCGATATTGGACGTGCCGTAATAGGCAATCGGGATGTCTTCCTCGGCCGGCAATGGGCACGGCATCGATGGACTCCACAGGTACTCGTTGCCGAGTTTGCTGTAGGCAAAACGGTGAATCCTGTCCAGGCTCGCCAGTGTATCTGCCGGGTCGGGCAGGGCGGGCGTGATGAATTCCAGCAGCGACTCGGAATAGTCGGTGGTGATTTTTTCGTTGGTCAGCGCGGAACCCAAGGCTTCGGGGTGCGGCGTTTGCGCCAGACGACCTTCGCTGGTCACGCGCAGGCATTCACGTTCGATACCGTGGAGGCACTGTTCGAGCAGAGAGAGGTTAGCGCGCTCGCCGAGCAGAGCCAGGCGGCGGTTGAGAAGTTCGCTCAATTTGGATTCCTTCACGCGTCAGTCGCCCCAATATGGGGGTGGGCAAGACGGTCTACAAGGGTGAAGTTGAAACTGGCGTTTTCGCCTGGTTTTTTGGGCTCACGAAGCCCCTTTCGAACCGCCGACTTCAATCCCTGAATCTGGCAGATGCACGCGAAGTAAACGCGATCCTTGTGGGAGCGGGCTTGCTCGCCAAGGCGGTGTATCAGTCACAGACATGCAAACTGACACACAGCCTTGGCGAGCAAGCCCGCTCTCACAGAAAAGCTCGACGCGGCGATCACTGCGCCGAAATTAACTCAAAATGATGAACAACATCTACAGGACAGCGAACGTGCCTTGCGCTTTTGCGACCAGTTTTTCGCCCTGCATCACGTCGGCTTCGACCACCAGCGTGCGGCGGCCCGGGTGGATGACCCGCGCCGTGCACAGCACCTCGCCGTCGGAAACGGCGCGGATATAGTTGATCTTGCATTCGATGGTCGCGCTCTGCTGATCGAAACCGTGGGTGCTGGAACAGGCCAGACCCATGGCGATGTCGACCAGGCTGAACAGCGCGCCACCGTGCAATTTGCCGCCGCGATTGCGCAGTTCCGGTTCCAGCACCAGGGCGACTTGCGCCACCCCGGTTTCCAGGCTGTGCAGGCGGCAGCCCAACAGCTTGAAAAACGCGCTCTCGACGAGCCCGGCCGGAATGTCCATCAGCGTTTCTTCAACTGCTTGGCGTTGGCGAACAGCGAGGCCATCGCATTGTTCACGGGCGTCGCTGTTGCGGTTTCCTTGCGTGGCGCATTGTTCGACGGCTGGCGTTGCGCCGAGCCCGGACGCGAGCCACGGGCGCCATCAATCTTCTCGCCCGGGGTGTCGCCCATGCGCATCGACAGGCCCACGCGTTTGCGAGGAATGTCGACTTCCATGACCTTTACTTTCACCACGTCACCGGCTTTCACCGCTTCACGCGGGTCCTTGATGAACTTCTCCGACAGCGCCGAGATGTGCACCAGACCGTCCTGATGCACGCCGATGTCGACGAAGGCACCGAACGCGGTCACGTTGGTGACGACGCCTTCGAGGATCATCCCCAGTTGCAGGTCTTTGAGGTCTTCGACGCCTTCCTGGAACTCGGCAGTCTTGAACTCGGGACGCGGGTCGCGGCCCGGTTTTTCCAGCTCCTGGAGGATGTCGGTCACGGTCGGCAGACCGAAGGTCTCGTCGGTGAACTTCTTCGGATCCAGACGCTTGAGGAACCCGGCGTCGCCGATCAGCGAGCGGATGTCGCGGTCGGTTTCAGCGGCAATACGCTGCACCAGCGGATAGGCTTCCGGGTGAACCGCCGAGGAATCCAGCGGGTTGTCACCGTTCATCACGCGCAAGAAACCGGCGGCCTGTTCGAAGGTTTTTTCGCCCAGGCGTGCGACTTTCTTCAGCGCTGCACGGGTTTTGAATGCGCCGTGTTCGTCGCGGTGCGCCACGATGTTCTGCGCCAGTGTGGCGTTGAGGCCGGAGATCCGTGCCAGCAGCGCTACCGAAGCGGTGTTGACGTCGACACCGACGGCGTTCACGCAGTCCTCGACCACCGCGTCCAGGCCTCGTGCCAGTTTCAGCTGCGACACGTCGTGCTGGTACTGGCCGACCCCGATGGATTTCGGGTCGATTTTCACCAGCTCGGCCAGCGGATCCTGCAAACGACGGGCGATGGACACCGCGCCACGGATCGACACGTCCAGATCGGGGAATTCCTTGGCCGCCAGTTCCGACGCCGAGTACACCGATGCGCCGGCCTCGGAGACCATGACCTTGGTCATCTTCATGGCTGGGTATTTTTTGATCAGCTCGATCGCCAGTTTATCGGTTTCACGGCTGGCGGTGCCGTTGCCGATGGCGATCAGGTCAACCGAGTGCTTGGCACACAGCGCGGCCAGGATGGCGATGGTCTGATCCCACTTGTTGTGTGGAACGTGCGGGTAAACCGTGGCGTGATCCAGCAGCTTGCCGGTGGAGTCGACCACGGCCACCTTGCAACCGGTACGCAGGCCCGGGTCGAGGCCCAGGGTCGCACGCGGGCCGGCCGGTGCGGCCAGCAGCAGGTCGTGCAGGTTGTGGGCGAACACGTTGATCGCCTCGGTTTCGGCGCCGTCGCGCAGCTCGCCCAGCAGATCGGTTTCCAGGTGGGTGTAGAGCTTGACCTTCCAGGTCCAGCGCACCACCTCGCCAAGCCATTTGTCGGCGGGACGGTTCTGATTCTGGATGTTGAATTGCTGGCCGATCATGCCCTCGCACGGGTGCATGGTGCCCGGCAGTTCGTCGCCGACCTTCAGTGCGGAGCTGAGGATGCCTTCGTTGCGGCCGCGGAAAATCGCCAGTGCGCGGTGCGACGGCATGCTTTTGAGCGGCTCGTCGTGTTCGAAGTAGTCGCGGAACTTGGCGCCTTCTTCTTCCTTGCCTGCGATCACGCGGGCACTGAGGGTTGCTTCCTGTTTGAGGTAGCTGCGCAGTTTTTCCAGCAGGCTGGCGTCTTCGGCGAAGCGTTCCATCAGGATGTATTTGGCGCCTTCCAACGCAGCCTTCACATCGGCCACGCCTTTTTCGGCGTCGACGAAGCGTGCGGCTTCGGTTTCCGGAGCGAGATTCGGGTCGTTGAACAGGCCGTCAGCCAGGTCGCCAAGGCCGGCTTCCAGGGCAATCTGGCCCTTGGTGCGGCGCTTTTGCTTGTACGGCAGGTACAAGTCTTCAAGGCGGGTCTTGGTGTCGGCGAGTTTGATATCGCGTTCAAGGGCGGGGGTGAGTTTGCCTTGCTCCTCGATGCTGGCGAGGATGCTGATACGCCGTTCGTCGAGTTCTCGCAGGTAGCGCAAACGCTCTTCCAGATGACGCAGTTGCGTGTCATCAAGGCTGCCGGTCACTTCTTTCCGGTAACGGGCGATGAAGGGAACGGTAGAGCCTTCATCGAGTAGCGCGACGGCCGCTTCGACCTGTTGTGGGCGTACTCCGAGTTCCTCGGCAATGCGGCTGTTGATGCTGTCCATAAAACCACCTGACATAGTGTGAAAGCAGGCTCGCAGGCACGGAAACAAAGGCCCGGAGTCTGGTTGAACGGCTAGAGGATTGCCGCTGCCTGGGTCAAAAGGCACCCCATTGACCCGTGAAATCGAACAATTACTGCGGCCACCGGGAAAAAAGCCCGGCCAACTCCGGTAACGATTCAGACGTTGCCTGGCACAAAACGCCGCGCATTATAACCAGCGTTCTGTCATTCGGGGGCGTTGCAGTCTGTAGGCATAAACCCCGGTTTTCTGGCAGTGAAGGAAAAATCTGCTAACAATGCACACGGTGCGTATAACGGCAGCTACGCCATAATGCGCGCCGAGCTAAAAGGAGCATCCAATGAGCAGCACTGCACAACCTGCTGAAGGCGAAAAAATTCTTATCGTTGACGACGATCCAGGGCTGAGTAGCCTGCTGGAACGCTTTTTCGTCAGCAAGGGCTATCGTGCCCGTACCGTACCGAACACCGAGCAGATGGATCGTCTGCTCTCGCGTGAAGTTTTCAATCTGGTCGTCCTCGACCTGATGCTGCCTGGCGAAGACGGTCTGACCGCCTGCCGCCGTCTGCGGGCGGCGAACAACCAGATTCCGATCATCATGCTCACCGCCAAGGGCGATGAGATGAGCCGCATCAAGGGCCTGGAACTGGGTGCCGACGACTATCTGGCCAAGCCGTTCAACCCGGACGAGCTGATGGCACGGGTCAAAGCAGTGCTGCGCCGTCAGGCCGCACCGGTGCCGGGCGCACCGGGCAGCGAAGACGAAAACGTCACCTTCGGTGATTACGTGTTGTCGCTGGCCACTCGCGAACTGAAGCGCGGCGACGAAGTACACATGCTCACCACCGGTGAGTTTGCGGTACTCAAGGCCCTCGTCATGAACGCGCGTCAGCCACTGACCCGCGATAAACTGATGAACCTGGCCCGTGGCCGCGAGTGGGATGCCCTCGAGCGTTCCATCGATGTGCAGATTTCCCGTCTGCGCCGGATGATCGAGCCCGATCCGTCCAAACCGCGCTACATCCAGACGGTCTGGGGCGTGGGCTATGTGTTTGTACCGGATGGCACCGCCACCAAGTGATCGGTGATTTGTAGGAGCGAGTCTGTCGGGGGCGGGTCGAATGACCCATCTCACAGACTCGCAATCCGCAATATGCGAGCATGGCTCGCTCCTGCAAGTGTGTAGCGGTTAAAGATGAAAACCCCCGTCTGGTTTCCCCAAAGTTTTTTCTCCCGCACCCTCTGGCTGGTGCTCATCGTCGTGCTGTTTTCCAAGGCGCTGACCCTGGTTTATCTGTTGATGAACGAGGACGTGCTGGTGGATCGTCAATACAGTCACGGCGTCGCTCTGACGCTGCGCGCCTATTGGGCCGCAGACGAAGAAAACCGCGCGAAGATCGCCGATAAGGTGCCCCTGATCAGGGTGGTCGGGGCGGGTGTGCCGGAAGGCGAACAACATTGGCCTTATAGCGAAATCTATCAGCGGCAGATGCAGACCGAGCTGGGCCCCGACACCGAGGTGCGATTACGCATGCACTCACCGCCGGCGCTCTGGGTCCGTGCACCGAGCCTGGGTGATGGCTGGCTGAAAGTCCCACTGTACCCGCATCCATTGCGTGGCCAGAAAATCTGGAACGTCCTCGGCTGGTTCCTCGCCATTGGTTTGCTGTCGACCGCGTCGGCATGGATTTTCGTCAGCCAGCTCAACCAACCCTTGAAGCGACTGGTGTATGCCGCCCGGCAACTCGGTCAGGGCCGCAGCGTGCGCCTGCCGATCAGCGACACGCCAAGCGAGATGACCGAGGTCTATCGCGCCTTCAACCAGATGGCCGAGGACGTCGAACAGGCCGGACGTGAGCGCGAGTTGATGCTGGCCGGGGTTTCCCACGATTTACGCACGCCGTTGACCCGGTTGCGGCTGTCGCTTGAATTGATGGGCGACCGTAACGACCTGACCGACGACATGGTGCGCGACATCGAGGACATGGATGCGATTCTCGACCAGTTCCTGGCGTTCATTCGCGACGGTCGGGACGAGTCTGTGGAGGAAGTGGATCTCAGCGATCTGGTACGTGAAGTCGTGGCGCCGTACAACCAGAGTGAAGAGAAGGTTCGGTTGCGTCTGGAACCGATCCAGCCGTTTCCGCTGCGTCGGGTTTCAATGAAGCGCTTGTTGAACAACCTGATTGGCAACGCTTTGAATCATGCCGGCAGCGGCGTTGAAGTCGCCGCGTATGTGTCTGGCGACACCAGTGCCCCGTATGTGGTGCTGAGTGTGATGGACCGTGGGGCGGGGATCGATCCTTCGGAGCTTGAGGCGATCTTCAACCCGTTCACCCGTGGTGACCGCGCTCGTGGCGGCAAAGGCACCGGTTTGGGGTTGGCGATCGTGAAGCGGATCGCTTCGATGCATGGCGGCAATGTTGAGTTGCGTAATCGGTCCGGGGGTGGACTGGAGGCGCGGGTCAGGTTGCCGTTGGGGTTGATGCTGCCTCGCGATGCTGTTTAAACACTGACATCCAGGGTGAGGCTGATGGCCCCTTCGCGGGCTTGCCCGCGAAGGCGGCCTCTGAGCCGCCACATATTTCCGGGTTTAGCCCTTGCCTTTGGTGCGAGTCATATTCGGCCCGCCATTCTTCTCAAGATGCTCAATGATGATCCCCGCCACATTCTTCCCGGTGGTGGTCTCGATCCCTTCAAGCCCCGGCGACGAGTTCACTTCCATCACCAGCGGCCCGTGATTGGAACGCAGGATATCCACCCCCGCCACCGCCAGGCCCATGACCTTGGCCGCCCGCAGCGCTGTCATGCGTTCTTCCGGGGTGATCTTGATCAGGCTGGCGCTACCGCCACGATGCAGGTTGGAGCGGAACTCGCCCGGTTTGGCCTGACGTTTCATGGCCGCGATCACCTTGTCGCCGACCACGAAACAGCGGATGTCCGCACCGCCAGCCTCCTTGATGTATTCCTGGACCATGATGTTCTGCTTCAGGCCCATGAACGCTTCGATCACCGACTCCGCCGCCGTCGCGGTTTCACACAGCACCACACCAATGCCCTGAGTGCCTTCCAGCACTTTGATCACCAGCGGAGCACCGTCGACCATGTCGATCAGGTCCGGAATGTCATCCGGTGAGTGAGCGAACCCGGTCACCGGCAAGCCGATGCCCCGGCGCGACAGCAGTTGCAACGAGCGCAACTTGTCCCGGGAACGGGCAATGGCCACCGATTCGTTGAGCGGGAACACCCCCATCATTTCGAACTGACGCAACACCGCGCAGCCATAGAACGTTACCGACGCGCCGATCCGTGGAATCACCGCATCGAAACCTTCCAGCGGTTTGCCGCGATAGTGGATCTGCGGCTTGTGGCTGGCGATGTTCATATAGGCGCGCAAGGTGTCGATCACCACCATTTCATGCCCGCGCTCGGTGCCGGCTTCGACCAGGCGACGGGTGGAATACAGACGCGGGTTCCGCGACAGCACAGCGATCTTCATGCAACACCTGTGGAGGAGGTAGATACCGGGAACACCGGCTTGTCTTGTACATATTTGATGCCCGGATTGACCACCAGTTGGCCGTCAATCAAAGCTTTGGAACCGAGTAGCAGGCGATAACGCATGGACTTGCGGCAAGCGAGGGTGAACTCGACCGACCAGACCCGATCACCGAGGGCCAGGGTGGTGCTGATCACATAGCGCACCTGAGCCTGACCGTTGGAGCTTTTAATGGTCTTGCGCGCCACCAAAGGCGCTTCGCAACGCCGGTGACGCAACTGCACCACTGTGCCCAGGTGCGCAGTGAAGCGCACCCACTTCGCGCCGTCGCGTTCGAACGGCTCGATGTCAGTGGCGTGCAGGCTGGAGGTGCTGGCACCGGTGTCGATTTTTGCCCGCAGGCCCGCGACTCCCAAATCAGGGAGCGCCACCCACTCGCGCAGACCGACAACGGTCAAATGGTCAAATGTCTTCAAAAAAATGCTCAACCGTGACAACCGCTCAGTCCGCAGGGGCCGGATTCGCGGTATTCACGCAGAATAATGGTTAAAAGGCGACAGATATCTACAGCCCGGATTACCGGCGCCTGAAGCAGGCGCCGGAATGTGTGCATTGTAATCCGGGATGGGGTCATTCATGGCACGACAGAAACGGTAGTACAGTTCACCAATATTTCAGAATGAGGACATTCCATGGCACAAAAAAACGAAGACGACGACAAGGTCCGTCTCGATAAGTGGCTATGGGCCGCGCGTTTCTACAAAACCCGGGCCTTGGCCAAAGCAGCGATCGAGAGTGGCAAGGTGCATTGTCGAGGCGAGCGCTGCAAGCCTGGCAAAGAGCCACGCATTGGCGACGAATTTGAGATTCGCACCGGTTTCGAAGTGCGCATAGTGAGGGTCGAGGCACTGTCTATCGTGCGTCGTGGCGCGCCCGAAGCGCAAACGCTGTATGCGGAGACCGAGGCGAGTATCGCCAAGCGCGAAGCGGCTGCGGCGATGCGCAAGGCCGGTGCGTTGGGCGTGAGCACCGATGGCAAGCCGAGCAAGAAGCAGCGGCGGGATCTGTTCAAGTTTCGGGGTAGCGGCAGCGAGTAGGGCGTCACTGCCTCTTCGCGAGCAAGCTCCCACACAAGATTGCATTCCAATGTGGGAGCTAGCCTGTTGGCGAATCGAGTGCACAGCACTCGCCATGGACGCCGCGATATCAGGCGCTACGCACCACACTCATCCGCGAAATCAGCGGCAGCTTGCCCAGCAAACTGAAAATCGGCGCCGTCACTTTCAGCCAGAAATTCGCGGCGTGATACGCAAATGGCGTGTAGTAGCCCCAGCCCAACGCCAGCACCGCCAGCAACACGCCGCCGATGTAATCGTCCTGACCCCAATGCGCCCCGGCCACCAGCCGCGGCAGCATGAACAGCACCGCCAGGCCCCAGATCGTCAGGAACTGGCCAACCGAGCGGCTGAACACCCCCATGAATAATGCCCAGATCAGCAACACCGAAGCATGGTCGCCCGGGAAGCTCTGGCTCGAGCGATCTTTCAACTCCCAGGTCTTTTCCAGATGCGGGAAGTAATCGCTGAGGTGTACCGCGCCTTCAAGCACCATCGACGGACTGCTGTGCTGCCAGTCCATGAAATCGGCGAACTTGGAAAACAGCGTACGGATCACCACCATCAACAGCAGAATCGATAAAAAACCGAAAAAAGCACGGCGCGCATCAATCGCCTTGAATACCCAGTCACCTTTGATCAACAGCGTCAGCAGAATCAGCCCGACGACGATGTCGAACGGACGCATACTTGCAATTGCCCAGATGTGGAGCCATATGGGGTTGCTGGCCAGTGGTGCATTGAGCGAGCGGAACAGCCACTCGTCGAAAATCACACACAGCGAGTTACCCGTAGGCCATAACCAGAAAGCCAGTAGCGCTAACGGCACCACGTTGCACAGAACCAGCCGGCCGAGGTTCCACCTTGATTGGAACAAACCCGGATTGTTCATAAAATGCCTCCCATGGCGTAGCAGTCGGCACCAAAGAGGGTGCCAAGAAACGCGAATTTTCATTCTTTGTAATCATTTTGTCATCACTTTCAGATAGCGGACCTATGACCGACCTAACGGATACCGATTTCACCCAACGCTTCATCTTCGATGACAGCGACACCCGTGGCGAACTGGTGGCGCTTGAGCGCAGCTACGCTGAAGTGCTCGCCAAACACCCATACCCCGAGCCGGTCGCGCAATTGCTGGGCGAATTGATGGCGGCGGCCTCTTTGCTGGTGGGCACCCTGAAGTTCGACGGCTTGCTGATTTTGCAGGCGCGCTCTGAAGGCCCGATCCCGATGCTGATGATCGAATGCTCCAGCGAGCGCGAGATCCGAGGATTGGCGCGCTACCACGCCGATCAGATTGCCGCCGATGCGACCCTCAGCGACCTGATGCCAAAGGGTGTGCTGGCCCTGACCGTCGACCCGACGGTTGGCCAGCGCTATCAGGGCATCGTCGATCTCGACGGCGAAACCCTGTCCGATTGCTTCACCAATTATTTCGTCATGTCGCAACAGGTCGGCACCCGCTTCAAGTTGTTCGCCGACGGCCGCCGCGCCCGTGGTCTGCTGCTGCAGCAACTGCCGGCCGATCGTCTGAAAGACGAAGAAGACCGCGCCGCCAGTTGGCAGCACATCACCGCGCTGGCTAGCACGCTGACCGCCGATGAATTATTGAGCCTGGACAACGAAACCGTGCTTCATCGTCTCTACCATGAAGAGCAAGTGCGCCTGTTCGACGTGCAGAAGCTGCGTTTCCGTTGCAGCTGCTCGCGTGAACGCTCGGGCAATGCGCTGGTCAGTCTGGGTCTGGAAGATGCGCAGGCGCTGGTTGCCGAACAGGGCGGCAACGTCGAGATCGATTGCCAGTTCTGCAACGAACGCTACTTGTTCGATGCGGCCGACATCGCTCAATTGTTCGCTGGTGCGGGCGTCGACACGCCGTCAGATACCCGGCACTAAAACGGTTCAGCGCAGGTAAATTCACTGCTCAACGACGGAATTTCGCCGTTACGACGGGAGGACCCTACTCTTTTTGGGCTTTTCTGGCATAATCCGGCCCACTTTTTTCGCGGTAGTAGTGCGCAACTTTCTACTACAAAACGTTTGGAGCACACTCGGCCACTGGCCGACGGGGAACCTCATGACGCAAGCCAATAACGCCGTGTACACCGATCTGAGTGTTGATGATCTGGTAAAAGAAGCCCTGAACCGCGGTGAAGGCGAGCTTGCCGATACCGGCGCTCTGGTTGTTCGCACCGGTCATCGTACCGGCCGTTCGCCAGTCGACCGTTTCATCGTTGAAGAGCCTTCCACCCAGGCCGCTATCGCCTGGGGCCCGATCAACCGCAAGTTCCCGGCCGACAAGTTCGATGCCTTGTGGGCTCGCGTCGAGGCGTTCAACAACGCGCAAGAGCACTTTGTTTCCCATGTGCATGTCGGCGCGGCTGAAGATCACTACCTGGCCGTGAAAATGACCACCCAGACGGCCTGGCAGAACCTGTTCGGTCGTTGCCTGTTCATCAACCCGGCCCAGTACAACCCGGCTGGTCGTGACGAGTGGCAAGTGCTCAACGTGGCCAACTTCGAGTGCGTGCCTGAGCGTGACGGCACCAACTCCGATGGTTGCGTGATCCTCAACTTCGCCCAGAAGAAAGTGCTGATCGCCGGCATGCGTTACGCCGGTGAAATGAAGAAAGCCATGTTCTCCGTGCAGAACTTCCTGCTGCCGGCCGCTGACGTGCTGCCAATGCACTGCGCCGCCAACATCGGCGAAGAAGGCGACGTGACCCTGTTCTTCGGTCTGTCGGGCACCGGTAAAACCACCCTGTCGGCCGACGAAAGCCGTTACCTGATCGGTGACGACGAACACGGCTGGGGCGAAGGCGTTGTCTTCAACATCGAAGGCGGCTGCTACGCCAAGTGCATCGACTTGTCCGAGAAGAACGAGCCGGTCATCTGGAAAGCCATCAAGCACGGCGCTGTGCTGGAAAACGTCGTCATCGATGACGCCAAGCACGCCGACTACGCCGATGTCAGCCTGACCCAGAACAGCCGCGCCGCGTACCCGCTGGAGCACGTTGCCAAGCGCTCCGAGCACAACCTCGGTGGCGAGCCGAACGCTGTGATCTTCCTGACCTGCGACCTGACCGGCGTGCTGCCGCCAGTGTCGATCCTCAACGAAGAACAAGCGGCCTACCACTTCCTGTCCGGCTACACCGCACTGGTGGGCTCGACTGAAATGGGTTCGGGCAGCGGCATCAAGTCGACCTTCTCCACCTGCTTCGGCGCACCGTTCTTCCCGCGCCCGGCCGGCGAATACGCAGAGCTGCTGATCAAGCGCATCCGCGGCTTCGGCTCCAAGGTCTACCTGGTCAACACCGGCTGGACCGGCGGTGGCTACGGCGTCGGCAAACGCTTCAACATCCCGACCACCCGCGCAGTGATCGCCGCTATCCAGAGCGGCGCACTGATCGGCGCCACCACCGAGCACCTGGACACCATCAACCTCGACGTGCCATTGGCCGTACCGGGCGTTGAAACCAACCTGCTCAACCCACGCAACACCTGGGCTGACCAGGCTGCGTACGACGAGGCTGCCAAGGCGCTGGCCGGTCTGTTCATCGAGAACTTCAAGAAGTTCGAAGTGAGCGACGCGATCAAGGCTGCTGGGCCGAAGTTGTAAGCGTTGGTTTGTGGTGAATGAAGAAGCCGCCCTTTAGGGGCGGCTTTTTTGTGCGAGTTGTTTGGCCGTCAGCCTCCTGCGTAACCGAGCCAGTTTCAAGCGTTCGCCAAGGTTCTTCAGGAGTCGCGCAGTTTTAGGAAGCAGAGCCGCAGTCTTTCTGGCCATAACGCTAGTATTCCTTCACTTGGGTAGTGATAACGCCAGAATAATTGCACTTGGCTGGTCGACCCGGGGAATGGGTTTGCCCTGTCGAATCCTCGTGATCTGTCATAGCCATTGCTGTCGGGCATGCATTATTCGAAGCACCTCCACACATTCATCTTTGATCGTGTAGACGATGACATAGTTGGACGCTGCGACGATTTCTCGTGTGCCTTCAACGCTGCCCCTTCTGTATAAGGTCGGGCGCTTTCGGGCGACTTCCCCTTTTGATTCGAACATATCGTCGAGATCCGCAGCCGCTTCAGGGTTGTCCTCACTGATGTGCTCCATGATTCGGTCTCGGTCATCAAGCGCCTCTTGGCGCCAGACCAACCTCATCAACGCACGCGTTGACGCAGGGCATCGCGCTTGGCAGCAAATATTCGTCGAGCGTCTTCATCGCTCACGCTGGGTCTTGGATCATCAATGCTGATTTGCACCTGCCGCTTGAACCACTCTTCATACGCCGCCGCCTCATGTGCTTGCTTCATTGCTTCAGCGCGATCAGGACGTGTGTAGGTTTTCATTTGCAGCGGGTCATAGCTGGATGCATCCACATCGAAGTGAGTGATACCCAGTTCTTGCAAATAGGCCACTAGTGTTTCAAGGCGTTTGAACAGGCGCACCTGACCACTGCGTTGCGCTGCGAGCGAACATTCTTTGCTTCCCTGATGAATTTGAATCGACCAGCCACCAGGCTTGGCGATGATACGTGTGCTGCTGACCGAACCGTTTTCAATCAGGCGCGTCAGGATGCTGTGATCGATGGTTTCAGTGGTCATGACGGCGAGCTCTTGGCTGAACAATGGCTGCCATCGTACGCAATCAATAGTAGTTTGCAAAATTCAACTCCTGCACTGGGCGCCGGGTGTCCCGCATCCATGTTCTTTGGTGAGGCAGGCGCCACTTATTGGGAGCACACCTGCCTGAGATTTTTCAGACTGGCGCTTTCCAGTTGAGCATTTGCTGCTGCGCGACTTGCAGCAGGTCACAGCCATCCTGCGTCAGCAGATAGAGGGCGTGGGTGATGTGGGGGATGTCTTCGACGTCGGCTTGTTTGAAGCTGAGGCAGTAGAGGGTTTTAAGCAGGTCGCTGGAGGCGCGCAGGCGCTGGACGGCGCATTCGAGGATGTCTTGCGGGTTGGCTGCAGCGTCGATGATCAGGGGCTTGGTGTCGGTGAGGTTGGATTCGAGTGGGCGGTAGCGATCAGGGGTGAGCGGGTTCCATGTTTTCATTATTTTTGGCCTCGAAATATGTCATGAGAATTCGCACCCACCGTGACCACAAGGGATAGGTGGCGGACTGCGTTCGGGTTGGTCAACCGGTGAGGCACTCACAACCGGCACGCCCGAAGGCGTCCCGAACTCAGCCGCCATAAAGCGTGCCGACACAAAAAGCGCCAGCAGCATACAACGAGTGCGAGTGCACAACTCATACGGGTGACCAAGCCCGAACCGCTGATTTGGCAGCGACAGTCACGACTATAGGTTTGAACTACCAGGCGCCGATAGGCGGCAACGGAGTCCAGACCTGTAGGATCGGTACGAAGATCAGATAGGAGATTGTTGTAGGTTTTTTCGTCGGTTCACCGTCAACCAAGATTCTTGTACGCCGCCGTATCCAGCACACTGGTCGTCAGCCCGGTTTCGGGTGTGTAAATCGAACCTTTCACCGCTGAAAACGGCACACCTTTGCTGCCCAGCGACACACACCGTTCGTCTTGATCCAGTTCGGTGAAGTAGGTGTACGAACACTTTTCCATGGCCTGGTATTTCGCGGCGGCCCTCACGATGGCGTCGGTGTGCTGGCGCAGGTCAGCGTCACTCAGGTTCAGGGTTTTGCTCAGCGGCGTGCCCCAGCGCTGCAGGCACACTTCGGCGAAGTGGCGGACGATCAGGCCGGGTTCGGCCAGCACGTTAGGGCCTCTGTCGCCGTCAACGGCGGCGTTGCCCACCAGTGTGGCGTGGCGGCCGGGCATTGGGAAAACGCTGGTTCTGGTGCCGGTGGCGGTTTGCGGGATGACGCAACTGAAGCCTTTGGAGCGCTCGTTCCGGGCATAAAAGCCGACGTATTCTTTGACGTTGGCGTTGAGTTTCACCCGGTGTTCCTGAAAGTTGCCGATACCCGGAACCGGGTCAATGGCGAAGATCCTGACCGGAATATTCTTCAGCGCGTCGTCGGCGTACAAGGCGTTGGCCAACATGTGGCAACTGACGCCGCCACGACTCCATCCCACCAGGTTGACTTGAGTGGGAATGACGCCATCCTTACGGAACGTCTTGATGATTTGTTCCTGTAACTTTTGCTGAGTAACGCTTCGCTTTCCGTAGTTATATTTTCGCCACATCCACGAGCCTTCTATTTTTACGTCTTCGATGGGAATACCGGCAGCTTTCAGTCGGTTGTATTCTGCTTCGGTCAGTTGTTCACGCTGCCAGTCGCACTGGCCTTTGATAATGTTCACGGCATGTTGGACATTCTCCTCCCAACCTTTTCCGAACAGCGTACCGCTCAGGTCGTAATCGCCGGATTCGGTAAACAGTTCATCGGTCTGCAAATTGCTGGTGCCCGGGCCGTCGACGATGACCCATTCGGCAAACTCCCGGCCGCTGTGGTGCGAAGCCAGTGTGGAAACCAGTTCGCCGTTCCAGTAGTTCGGGTTGTTCGTATCAAATCTGGTGGAGCCGGTACCGCAAAAAAAGACAGTTAAAGTCGTCATGTTTGTTGCTCTGTTAATGGAAGAGCAATCAATCTAGTGCGGTTGTTTTTTGTGGTGAAGCAATGGGTTGTTGCCAAGTTTGTTGCGTATTGTTTTTCAGTTTTTATTATTCGCTTTGAACTTCGCCACTTCCAGCAGTTCGCAACCATCCTGAGTCAATAAGTAAAGCGCATTGACGATGTTGGGGATGTCTTTGACATCCGCTTGTTGAAAACACATGCAGTAAAGCGTTTCCAGCAGATTGTTGGCGGCGCACAGTCTTTGTTGAGCGGCATTCAGCAAGTCTTCATGGCTGGCGTCAGTGTCGATAACCAGTACCGGATTGTCGCTGTAGACAGTTTTCAAGCGGCGATAGCGGTTGATGGGTGGATGCAGTGAGTTCATGGATGAAGTCTGTCCTTTGAGAAGTCGCTACGGCGAGGTTCAGTCGCGCCGGCCACTATAGGAGGGTGCTGCGCAGCGGGACAAGACGGCCAGGATGGACAGCGTTTGTAGGGGGTTTTCCGGGGGGGCGGGTATTCGCCCTACAGTTTTTCATGACCTTTTTAAGGCAAAACCCTTAGACAGGAAATTTCCCACGGCTTTATCAGGCGCTTCTGGGTAAACATCTGTATTGTGCGCGCCAGAATCTGTGGGACGTTTCCAAACTTCTGATACGCGCTTAAAGGGAATTAGGTATGCAGTGGCTACGAATGGCCTCGATCATATTGCTGTGGGCTATTGGCTACCGTTTGACGTTGGCAGCCGATATTGGCAATGCGCTGGTACTGGATCATCTGGATCGAACCGGTTGGCCAGGCGCGCTTACCAACCAGGCGAATGTCGACACGGCCTCTCGCGCCGAAGTGCTGATGTTCGCCAAAGCCTTGCTCGCCAGCGAAGCGCTGGACGAGTCAGGTTTGAAGCAACGGCTGGGCGTGCCGCAAGTGCAGCTCAAGTCGATCAGGCAAGTGCGCAATGATCTCTGGGATCGTTTGCTGAGCACCTATCGCAACGCCAGTCAGGACTGTGACGGGCAACCCTTTTGTCCACAGGTGCGTAGCATCTCCGATCTGCGCCAACTGGCGGCGGCGTTCACCGCAGACATCAGCCCGGCTCATGCGCTGTGGGCGAGCAAGAGCCTGGATGTGCATGAGCAAATGCTGAACGAGCAGTTGCGCGTGGCGGTGTTGCGGCCCTGAGTTCTGGATGTTGTATGGCTTTGGCAGGCCGTCTCGCGGGCCCTGAGTTGTCCGCGCCTTTCGCTGTATCATTGCGTATCGATTTGGCCCCGACCTTTTCTCGACTCGCTGCGATCGCCCGCTAGGCTGTTGGCATGGCAGCGGTCAAAGGAGTGACAGCGAATGCACAACACCCTGGAACAGGTTTTTGGTTATCCACAGTTTCGACCCGGACAAGAGGCCGCCATCAGCGCGGTGCTGGCCGGGCGCTCGGCGGCGGCGATCTTTCCCACCGGATCCGGCAAGTCCCTCTGCTATCAACTACCGGCGCTGATGCTGCCGAATCTGACCCTGGTGGTTTCGCCTTTGCTGGCGCTGATGCAGGATCAATTGGCGTTCCTGCAACGCCATGGCATTTCGGCGGGGAGCATCGATTCTGCGCAGAGTCGAGACGATGCCAATGACGTGATGGGCCGCGCCCGTTCGGGTGAGTTGAAGATTCTGATGATTTCGGTCGAGCGTCTGAAAAACGAGCGCTTCCGCAATTTCCTGCAGCAGGTGCCGATCTCTTTGCTGGTGGTGGATGAGGCGCACTGCATCTCGGAGTGGGGCCACAACTTTCGCCCCGACTACCTCAAACTGCCGGACTACCAGCGCCAGTTCAACATCCCGCAAGCCTTGCTGCTGACGGCCACCGCCACGCCGAAAGTCATCGCCGACATGCAGGCAAAATTTGCCATTGCCGCTGACGATGTGGTGACCACCGGTTTCTACCGGCCCAATCTCAATTTGCTGGTGGAACCGGTGCGCGGGCAGGACAAGCGCCGGCGTCTGGTGGAGTGGATGGCCGAGCGTCCGGGCCAGCCGAGCATCGTCTATGTGACTTTGCAGAAAACCGCCGAACACATCGCCGAACACCTCGAGCGCAACGGTATTCAGGCCGAGGCCTATCACGCCGGTCTGCCCCACGATCAGCGCGAGGGCATCCAGAAACGCTTCATGGCCGGGCAGTCCAATTGCATCGTCGCGACCATCGCCTTCGGTATGGGTATCGACAAAAGCGACATCCGCAATGTGGTGCACTTCGACCTGCCCAAATCCATCGAAAACTACAGCCAGGAAATCGGCCGCGCCGGACGTGACGGGCAGCCTTCGGACTGTCTGGTGCTGGCCAATCGCGACAGCCTCAATGTCCTGGAAAACTTCGTCTACGGCGACACGCCGGAACGCGAAGGCATTCGTTATGTCCTCGATGAATTGAAAGCTTCGGCACCGCAAGGGCAGTGGGAGTTTCTACTCGGGCCATTGGCCGATCACAGCAACATCCGGGCGTTGCCCCTGAAGACTTTGCTGGTGCAATTGGAGTTGCGTGGCTTGATCGCACCGCGTTACGCCTATTACGCCGAATACCGTTTCAAATATTTGCTGGAACCCGAGGCGTTGCTTGAGCGTTTCGAGGGCGAGCGCCGGGATTTCGTCGCGGCGATCATCCACACCTCAAGCCGGGCGCGCACCTGGGCTACGGTGGATTTCGAGGCGATGTATACGCAGTATTCGGCCGAGCGTAATCGGGTGGTGAAGGCGCTGGATTACTTCCAGGAAAAGGCCTGGATCGAGCTTGAGAGCAAGCAGATGACCGAGGTCTACAGCTTGTTGCACAGCGACGTCGACAGCGATGTTCTGAGCGCAGAACTGCACGATGACTTCACTCGCCACGAGCAAACCGAAGTCGCGCGGATTCACACCATGCTGGATGTGTTCGCCACCGATCGTTGCCTGGGGTATCGCCTGGCCGAGTACTTCGGCGATCACAATGCCCCGGAGCGCTGTGGGCATTGTTCGGTGTGCCATGGGCACATTGCCCGGTTGCCGGCGCCACCGGAATTGCCTGCGCTTGTGGATAAAAGTTTTGCGGCACTGTGCGGTGATTTTATCCACAAGCATGAGCAGCACACGGGCCATGCGCCGACGGCGGAACGGCTGACGCGGTTTCTGTGCGGGATCAGTGTGCCGCTGTTCACCAAGCTCAAGGCGCGGACGATTTCCGGGTATGCGGCGTTGGAGGCGTATCCCTACGCTGAAGTCCGCCATTGGGCTGACAATCACCTGCTCGATTAAGCCCCGCCCCGTGGGAGAGTGCACAGTCTTTGCGCGGCTGCATCCATCCGCTGAATGTCGATCATCACGGGAATAAACTTCAAAAACCGTCGCGGGCTGACTATGGTGAGACCCGTCTATGGATCGCCAACAAGAGAACAACATGAGCCAGACATTCGATATTCAGCAGGCTGCCGTGATCGGTGCGGGGACCATGGGGCGCGGCATTGTCATGTGCCTGGCCAACGCTGGGGTGACGGTGCAGTGGGTCGACAACAATCCACAGATGCTTGAGCAGGCGCTCGCCACGGTGGCCGACACTTATGCACACAACGTGCGTCAGGGGCGCATTGATCAGGCTGAGGCAGATGCGCGGCTCTCCCGGGTCAGTGCGGCGGCGGATTACGCGGCAATCCGCAATGTCGATCTGGTGATCGAAGCGGTGTACGAAAACCTTGAACTCAAGCAGAAGATCTTTCGCGAACTCGATGGTCTGCTCAAGCCCGAGGCGCTGCTGGCGAGTAATACGTCGGCGCTGGATATCGATGCGATTGCTGCCGCCACCCGACGCCCTGAGCAAGTTCTGGGCCTGCATTTCTTCAGCCCGGCGCACATCATGAAACTGCTTGAAATCGTCCGTGGCGCGAAGACATCACCGGCCGTGGTGCAAGCCGCGCTGGCGCTGGGCGAGCGCATGGGCAAGGTCAGTGTGGTATCGGGCAACTGCCACGGTTTTATCGGCAATCGCATGCTCCATCCGTATGTGCTTGAAGCACGCAAGATGCTGCTGGAAGGGGCTTACCCACAGCAGGTCGACGCAGCCTTGCAGGGCTTTGGTTTTGCCATGGGGCCGTTTCGCATGTACGACGTGGTCGGCATCGATCTGGAGTGGCGTGCGCGTGAGTTGGCCGGCAAGGGCCAGGAGGCTCCAGAAGTTCAGGTGGACAACCGCTTGTGCGAGATGGGCCGGTTTGGTCAGAAATCCGGCAACGGTTATTACCATTACGAGCCGGGCAGTCGTCAGGCTGAGCATGATCCCGAGGTCGATGCGCTGGTGTTGCGGGTCAGTGACGCATTGGGTTTCCAGCGCCGTGAGATTGGCCCGCAAGAGATCCTTGAGCGGTGTTTGCTCGCGTTGGTCAACGAAGGGGCGAAGATTTTGCAGGAAGGCATTGCCGAGTCGGCGCATGACATTGATCTGGTCTATCTGAACGGCTATGGCTTCCCGGCGGACAAGGGCGGGCCGATGGCCTGGGCGGATCAGCAAGGGCTGGCGGATATTCATCAGCGCTTGCTGGCGCTGGAGACACGGCAGGGCGATCAGTGGAAACCGGCGCGGTTGATCGGTGAGTTGGCAGCGCAGGGGAAGGGGTTTGCTGACCGTTGAGTGATGGGGCGCCAGTGCTGGCGCCTTCGCGGGCAAGCCCGCTCCCACAGGTATAGTGCTCGTCCTCGCTGTCAGTGTGAGGTCGATCAAGACGAGAACTGCGCATGAACCAACGCACCGACTACCGGCATTTCCAGCCTATCACCACGCGCTGGCACGACAACGACGCCTACGGCCACGTCAACAACGTCACCTATTACAGCTTCTTCGACACTGCCGTGAACACTTACCTGATTCAGGTCGGTGGGCTGGATATCCATGACGGTGAGGTGGTGGGCTTTGTGGTCAGTTCGGCGTGTGATTACTTCGCTTCCATCGCTTTCCCGGACTTGATCGAGATCGGTCTGCGGGTGGGCAAACTGGGCAACAGTTCGGTGCAATACGAATTGGCAGTGTTCAAGGTCGGTGAAAGCGAGGCGTGTGCGGCCGGGCGTTTCGTGCATGTGTTTGTTGATCGGGCAAGCAATCAGCCCGTGCCGATTCCTGCCGGGTTGCGCGGGGCACTGGAAAGCCTGGTGGTGTGAAAAACGCAAAAAAAATCGCAGCCCCAGGGCTGCGATTTTTGTTCAAGCATTCGCCTTAGTGGTGACGATAGTACTTGTGATGCTTGCGATGACCGTAGGCATGGCCGCGACCACGGCGGTCGTCGCGGTAGTAGCGACGGTCGTCACGACCGCGATCATAACGACGATCATCGTCATTGCTTTTGTTGCCCATGTAGTTGCCCAGCGCGCCACCGGCACCGCCACCCGCCGCGGCGCCAATCAGGCTGCCGGTGGAGCCGCCCACGCTGCGGCCAACCACGTTACCGCCGGCTGCGCCCAGCGCACCACCGATGGCCGCTTCGCCACGGCTGTGTTTGTTTGCGCCAACGGCGCTACCACCCGCGCCGCCCAGGGCCGCGCCAATGGTGGAACCTGTATTGCCGCCTAACGACTGACCGACGACCGAGCCAAGAACCCCGCCCAATGCGCCGCCCACACCTGCTTCGGTGGTGCCGCCAGCAGACGCGAAGCCACTGACCAGGCCAAGGGACAACAAGAGAATCGAGGAGAACTTCATAGGTGAGCCTCAAAGGGATGACGGCGCGATCCTGAGGCTCTGTAACAAGCGTGACAATCGAAATCCGACGAATAACACGACTTGTATGCAATTGTGCAAGTTACTGTTTTTTATGCGGAACTTAACCGATTTTCGCCGGTCTTTAGCTACTTCGGACTGGCCGCTTTTGTGAAAAAGCGGCCTTTTTTGTGGGCGCTGGAAAAGTGTTTGAGCTTAAGAAATGCATTGACTGAACCGACGCCTTCGCAAGCAAGCCCGCGCATTGGAGTGCATTCCAATATGGGCTTGCTCGCGAAGAGGCCGGAACAGACGCCGTATCAAGCCGACTTGGCCATGATCAACCCGGTCTCGCTCGCCGCTTCCAGGCGAATCGCAATGAACTTCGACGTCGGCGTATGGCTGCCATCCCCAGTGCTTTCCAGCGGCACCAGCGGATTCACTTCCGGGTAATACGCGGCGGCCTGGCCGGCCGGAATATCAAACGCCAGCAGCGTAAAGCCCTTCACCCGACGCTCACGACCATCGTCCCAGATCGAAACGATGTCGGCCTTCTGCCCCGGCCGGAAGCCCAGGCGAATGATGTCGGCTTCATTGACGAACAGCACGTCGCGCTGGCCTTTCACCCCGCGATAACGGTCGTCGAGACCATAAATCGTGGTGTTGTACTGATCGTGGGAACGCATCGACTGCAGGATCAGATCCGGCAGTTGCCCGGTGGCGCGGGTGCGTTCGTGGACCAGATCCTTGGGCAGCATGTTGGCGCGGAAGTTGGCGCGGCCCGACGGGGTGCTCCACTTACGTGCACCGGCGCTGTTACCGAGGTAGAAGCCGCCCGGGTTTTTGATCTTCTCATTGAAGTCTTTGAAGTTCGGGATGGTGTCGGCGATCAGCTCGCGAATGCGCCCGTAATCGGCCACCAGCCAGTTCCAGTCCACCGGTTTGCTGCCCAGCGTGGCAGCGGCGATGCCGGCGATGATCGACGGTTCCGAACGCATCTGGTTCGACAGCGGCTGCAATTGGCCGTTGGAGGCGTGAACCATGCTGAACGAGTCTTCCACGGTGACGGCTTGTGGGCCTTCGGTCTGGATGTCGATGTCGGTGCGGCCCAGGCACGGCAGGATCAGCGCGTCTTTACCGTGGGCCAAATGGCTGCGGTTGAGTTTGGTGCTGATCTGCACGGTCAGGTCGCAATTGCTCAGCGCCGCGAACGTGCGAGGGCTGTCCGGTGTGGCTTGGGCGAAGTTGCCGCCCAGACCGATAAAGACCTTGGCGCGACCTTCGGCCATGGCATGGATCGCCTCGACCACGTTGTGGCCGTTTTCACGCGGCACCTTGAACTGGAAACGCCGCTCAAGGGAGTCGAGGAACGCCACGGGCGGGCGCTCGTTGATGCCCATCGTGCGGTCGCCCTGCACGTTACTGTGACCGCGCACCGGGCACAGGCCTGCGCCGGGCTTGCCGATGTTGCCGCGCAGCAGCATCAGGTTGGCGATTTCCTGGATGGTCGGTACCGAATGACGGTGTTGGGTGATGCCCATCGCCCAGCACATGATCACGTTCTTGCCTTTGGCGTACATGCGCGCCGCTTGCTCGATCTCGACCAGGGTCAGGCCGGACTGCTCGACGATCTGCTCCCACGGCGTGTCGTCGACAACGCCCAGGTATTCCAGCACGTTGGCGCTGTGTGCATTGAGGAAGTCGTGATCGAACACCGCAGGCGCGCCAGCCTTCTGCGCGTCGCGCTCCCATTGCAGCAGGAACTTGGCCATGCCGCGTAGCACCGCCATGTCACCGCCCAAGGCCGGACGGAAGTACGCGGTGTTGGTCGGCTTGTCACCGTTGGTGAGCATTTCGATCGGGTGCTGTGGGTGTTGGAAACGTTCCAGACCGCGCTCTTTCAGCGGGTTGATGCACACCACTTGCGCGCCGCGTTTCACCGCTTCACGCAGGGGTTCGAGCATTCGTGGATGGTTGGTGCCGGGGTTCTGGCCCCAGACGAAAATCGCGTCGGCGTGTTCGAAGTCATCGAAGGTCACGGTGCCTTTGCCGACGCCGACACTTTGCGCCAACGCCACGCCGCTGGCTTCGTGGCACATGTTCGAACAGTCAGGGAAATTATTGGTACCGAAGGCGCGCACGAACAACTGATACAAGTAGGCGGCTTCGTTACTCGCACGACCCGAGGTGTAGAACTCGGCCAGATCCGGGCTTGGCAGATTCTGCAGGTGTTTGGCGATGAGCGCGTAGGCGTCGTCCCAACTGATCGGTTTGTAGCGATCGGTCTGGGCGTCGTAGACCATCGGCTCGGTCAGGCGGCCCTGATACTCAAGCCAGTAATCGCTCTGTTCCAGCAGCGAAGTCACGCTGTGTTTGGCGAAGAACTTGGCATCCACGCGACGCTTGGTCGCTTCCCAGTTCACCGCTTTGGCGCCGTTCTCGCAGAACTTGACCATGCCGCTTTCCGGCGAATCACCCCAGGCGCAACCCGGGCAGTCGAAGCCGCCGTTCTGGTTGGTCTTGAGCATCATGCGCAGGTTTTTCAGCGCGTTGTCGCTGGTCAACCAGGCCTGAGCCACACTGATCAGGGCACCCCAGCCGCCGGCAGCGCCTTTATAGGGCTTGTAGCGCGGGACAGGTTTCTGGTCGGCTTGATGATGTTGGCTCACGCTTGATTCTCCATCGCGGGGCTATACACCCGCGGCGCACTTTTGTGCGGCAGGTGGATGAGATTGAGGTTGTGCCGACGGGCCCATTGCACGGCAAGGCCCGTGGGGGCGGACAGGCTGACCAGGGTCTGGATGCCGGCGCGCAACACTTTCTGGATCAATTCGAGGCTGCAACGGCTGGTGACAATCGCCAGCCCGCCTTCTGTGGATATCTGCTGGCGGATCAGCCCGCCGATCAGTTTGTCGAGGGCGTTGTGCCGGCCGATGTCTTCGCGACCGAGCAGCAGCTCGCCGCTGGCATTCATGAACACCGCCGCATGCACCGCACCGCAGTGCTGACCCAGCGGCTGGAACGCGCCGATGCGCTGGCGCAGACCGTCGAGCCATGCACTCGGCGGCAACGGTGCGCCGGGCAACACCTTCAGGTCAGGCAGCGCCTGTTCCACCGCTTCGACGCCGCACAGGCCGCAACCACTGGTGCCGGCCAACTGGCGCCGCTGTTGCTTGAGGTTCCAGAAGGCGCGGTTGGCGATGGTCACCTGTGCATATTGCGCAGAACCAGCGCCGGTCAGTTGCAGGTCATAAATGTCGTTGGCGTCTTCGATGATGCCGCTGCCGAGGCTGAAACCGACGATGAAGTCCTCAAGGTCGGTCGGCGTCACCAGCATGACTGCCTGACTGATGCCGTTGTAGGCAATCGCCAACGCCACTTCCTCGGCCAGCGCGGTGCTGGCCGATTCCTGTAGGGGCAGATCGCTGTAGCTGTAGGTCTGGCTGGCTGCGGGCGCGGGCGTTTCGAGTGCAGGCGCCGCGCAGGCTGGGCGCTTGGCGTTCATGGCATCACCAACGGATTGATCAACGCTAAGACTAGGCGCGGCAAGATGTCGCGTCTAATCGCTACTTTCGATCTACCGATAGATGACGTCGATCAAGAGGTAACTGGTGATTTCTGATACAGCGCGAAACAGGCTTCTGCCAGCGCCGATCGCGGGGCGCCGCGTCGCATGATCAGGCCCAGCGGGGCGAGGGTCTGGGCGCTTTCGATCGGTTGCAGGCGCAGGTGGTCGGTGAGTTTTTCCAGGCCGGCGTCGAGCGGCATGATCGCGCAGCAAAACCCGCCGTGCACCGCTTGTAACAATTGATGCACGGCGTCGGTTTGCAACAACGGCTGTGGGGTCAGGTTCCGACTGTGGAAGTTGTGGTCGATGGACTGGCGGAAATGCATGCCGCTGGTGAGCATCCCCAACGGCAGTTCGATCAACGCCTCCCAACTCAACGGCGCTTCGCCGAAGGTGAAGGAGCGCTGATCGTAGAGCAGGCCCATGTGGGTTTCGCTGAAGGCCAGGGAGTCGAAACGCTCATTATCCAGACGATCGAGATAGGACACGCCAAGGTCGATACGGTTGTTCGCCAACTGTTCGAGGATCTGCTCGGAACTCAACGCCGACATTTCGAAACGCAGGTTCGGGTGCGCACTGTGCAAACGCTGTATCAGCGGCAGTGGATCGAAGCTCGACAGCGGCACGATGCCTAAACGCAACGTACCGATGAGGTTGCCGCGACAGGCCGCCGCTTCCGCCTGCAAGCCGTCATAAGCCGCCAGCACCGTGCGCGCCCACGCCAGCACGCGCTCCCCCGGCGCGGTGAAGCCTTCGAAGCGTTGCCCCCGGTTGACCAGCGGCAAATCGAGTTCTTCTTCAAGGCTGCGCAGACGCATCGACAGGGTCGGCTGGGTGATGTGGCAACGCGCGGCGGCCTGGCCGAAGTGGCGGGTTTCGTCGAGGGCGATGAGGAATTTCAGTTGCTTGATGTCCATCTTCGCTCCGAAGGGTGTTGGCAGGGGTGGACGATTCTAACGCTTGTGGCTGGGGTGGGTCATTGGTCGGCGTGGAACCGTATTTGGCGAAGGTGGTCTAGGCTTTGACGTCTGACCCCTTTTATTCCATGGAGTGAAACACGATGAGCCTATTCAGCTTTTTGAAAGATGCCGGTGAAAAAATCCTTGATGCGCTCACGCCGGACAAGGCCCAAGCCAATGGCGAGGCGCTGACCAAGCATGTGCAGGACGCGCTGACGGGAATCGACACGTCGAAGATTCAGGTCAAGGTTGAAGGCGAGAAAGTCATTGCCACGGGTGAAGCGGCCAGCCAGGAAGAAAAAGAAAAAATCCTCCTGGCGCTTGGCAACGTCGACGGCGTCAGTGGCGTAGACGACCAGATCACCGTGACCGGTGGTGTTGCAACCGCCGCGAAATTTGTCACCGTCAAGAAGGGTGACACGCTGAGCGCGATTTCCAAGCGTGAGTACGGCGATGCCAACAAGTACAACAAGATTTTCGAGGCGAACAAGCCTCAGCTCACACACCCGGACAAGATCTATCCGGGGCAGGTGCTGCGTATTCCCGAGTAAGACTCAAGGCCGCTTTCGCGAGCAAGCCCGCGCCCACAGAGGAACGTATTCCAATATGGCAGCGGGCTTGAACTCGCGAAGCAGGCGACTCGCTCTATAGCCCTGCAAGCAAATCGCGGTAGTCCTCGACCGCCGCAAACTCAGCGGTGTCCTTAGGCCCCTTGCGGCTGTCTGGTTCCTTCACCGCCAGTAAATGTGTCACGCCGAAATCACGCGCACTGCGCAGGATTGGCAAGGTGTCGTCGATAAACAGGCTGCGCGCCGGATCAAAGCCGATATCGGCCTGCAAGGCGTCCCAGAACTGCGGATTCTCCTTGGGGTAACCGTAATTGTGCGAGCTGATCAGCCGCTCGAAGTACGGCGCCAGTTCGACCCGTTCCAGTTTCAGTGACAACGAATCGCGGTGCGCGTTGGTGATCATGATCACCCGTTTTCCCGCCTGCTTTATCGCCGCCAGAAAGGTATCGGCATCCGGGCGCAGGGCGATCAAGTGCGCGGTTTCCTGTTTCAGTTCACGCACTGACAGTTTCAGCTCGGCACTCCAGAAATCCAGGCAATACCACTGCAATTGGCCGGCATGTCGCTCGAACAGCGGCTGCAACTCCATCTCGGCCATGGCGCGGCTCACGCCGTGCAGTTCGGCGTAGCGCTGGGGCAGGTGTTCCAGCCAGAAATGGTTGTCGAAGTGCAGATCCAGCAACGTGCCGTCCATGTCCAGCAGAACGGTATCGATGTCAGACCACGGTAAAGAAGGCATGGCAACGTCTCGAGCGGTAGAAAGATATCCGACGTAAACAATCGGGAAAGCCGCGTTATAGTAGCGCGTTCACGCCAAGGAGCTTTGCATGCGCCAGAAACCCACCGTACTCGCCCGCGAGATCGTCGCCACCAGTCGCCTGTTTTGCGTCGAAGAATTGAAGTTGCGTTTTTCCAATGGCGTGGAGCGCACTTATGAGCGGCTGGTCGGCAAGGGCGCGGGTTACGGCGCGGTGATGATCGTGGCCATGCTCGACGCCGAACACGCGGTGTTGGTCGAGGAGTATTGCGGCGGTACTGATGAATACGAATTGTCCTTGCCCAAAGGTTTGATCGAGCCGGGCGAAGATGTGCTGGCGGCGGCTGAGCGTGAGCTTAAGGAAGAGGCCGGTTTTGGCGCGCGGCAACTGGAACATCTGACCGAGTTGTCGCTGTCGCCCGGTTACATGAGCCAGAAGATTCAAGTGGTGCTGGCCACTGATCTTTACGAGGAGCGGCTTGAGGGCGACGAGCCCGAGCTGATGCGGGTCGACAAGGTCAATCTGCGCGAGTTGTCGGCATTGGCAATGAATCCGCAGTTTTCCGAAGGCCGCGCGTTGGCCGCGCTGTATCTGACCCGTGACCTGCTGACCCAGCGTGGATCCTTTCAATCATGAGTGAAGTGTCGATGAATTTTCCCCATCCGTTGATGGCGCCGGTGGTCGAGTTGGCATTGCAGGCCGGTGAGGCGATTTTGCCGTTTTGGCGATCAGGTGTTGAAGTCACCGCCAAGTCGGATGATTCGCCGGTTACGGCGGCCGACCTGGCCGCACACCACCTGATCGTCGCCGGGCTGAAGGCGCTCGATCCAAGCATCCCGGTATTGTCCGAAGAGGACGCCGACATCGCGCAAGGCGTTCGCGCCGGGTGGCAGCGCTGGTGGCTGGTGGACCCGCTCGATGGCACCAAAGAGTTCATCAGCGGCAGTGAAGAATTTACCGTCAACATTGCGCTGATCGACAACGGTCGGGTGGTGTTTGGCGTGGTGTCGATGCCAACCAACGGTCGTTTCTATGTCGGCGGTGCCGGGCTCGGTGCCTGGCGTTGTGACAAGGGCGGTACGCCGGTTTCGATTCAGGTGCGTGATGTGCCGGGACCGGGTGAGGCGTTCACGGTGGTGGCCAGCCGCAGGCATTCGAGTCCTGAGCAGGAACGCTTGCTGGCCGGGTTGAGCGCCAGTCTGGGTGAGCTGCAATTGGCCAATATCGGCAGTTCGCTGAAGTTCTGCCTGTTGGCCGAAGGCGCGGCGGATTGCTATCCGCGCCTGGCGCCGACTTCGCAATGGGACACGGCGGCGGCGCAAGGCGTGCTCGAAGGCGCGGGCGGTGAGGTGCTGGACTTGCAGGGTGAGGCGTTCTGTTACCCGGCGCGCGAATCGCTGCTCAATACGTCGTTTCTGGCCCTGCCGGCGAAGGCCGCGTGGCGTTCAAAATTGCTGGAGCTCGCCCGTTCCTGAGCGGTGAACGAACCGTTGTGGCGAGCCCTCCCTCGCCGCAACCGCATGGTGAGTTCCTGCGGGTTAGCGGTGCAGGACGTACTGCCCGCTGAATGTCACCGCATCCTCATCACTGCCGGCATTGACGATCCGCGTATTCAAGGTCAATCGCGCCCGGCCATAACGCTGATACATCGCCACGAACCTCTTCCACACCGCCGCATCCGGCGCCAGGCAGATCGCCGTGGCATCCCCCGTCACTGGCAGCGGATAACTGATCTGCCCTTCCTGAATGACGATGTGCCCGTCTTCGATCCCTGCTTCCTTCAGCCGCAAATGCAACCAGCCCCAGCCGGCCAACACCGCGCCGCAGTAGAGGCTGCCGCCGAACATGGTGCTCTTGTGGTTGACGTTGGCGTCCAGCGGCAAGTGCAGGCGCAACTGCTGCGCCTGCCAGTCGAGCACTTTGAGGCCCATCGCCTGGGTCAGGGGAATGTCGTGATGCAGGACCGATTGCAGATAGCGGCTGTCACGGTTCATTCGGTTTCGTCTCCTTGGGCGCCACTGTCGGCAAAACTCAAGCCGTGTTTGCGCAGTTTGTCGTGCAAGGTCTTGCGGGGAACGCCGAGGGCTTCGGCAAGGCTGCGTACCGAGCTGTGGGAGCGCGCCAGTTCGGCGGCGATCAACGATTTTTCGAAGTTTTCCACTTGCTCGCTGAGCCCTCCGCTGATGACTTTCACGGTCGTGCCGCCGCCCTCGACGCCGGTGTCATCCAGTGCCAATTCAAGACCGAGAGCGAACCGCTCGGCGGCGTTCTGCAGTTCACGCACGTTGCCGGGCCACGTGTGGCGCAGCAGCAAGGCGCGGTGTGCCGGTTGCAGTTCGTGAGGCGGCAAACCGTGGCGAGTGCTGGCTTCATCGGCGTAGTGCTGGAACAGCACCAGAGCATCTTCGTCACGCTCGCGCAGCGGTGGGATGCGCAGCGGCGCGACGTTGAGGCGGTAATACAAGTCGGCGCGGAAACGCCCCTGATCAGCGGCCTGACGCAGGTCTTCCTTGGTCGCGGCGATGACGCGGATATCCAGCGGGATCAGTTGGTTGCCACCCAGGCGCTCGACCACGCGCTCCTGCAACATGCGCAGCAGTTTGACCTGCACGTCCATGCTCATGCTTTCGATTTCATCAAGGAACAGCGTGCCGCCGTTGGCGAATTCGAACTTGCCGATCCGGCGTTTTTGCGCGCCGGTGAAGGCGCCGGGTTCGTGGCCGAACAGTTCACTTTCCACCACGGACTCGGCCAATGCCCCGGCGTTGATCGCCACGAACGGGCCGTTACGGCGGCTCGACAAATCGTGCAGCGCGCGGGCGACGACTTCTTTGCCGGCGCCGGTTTCGCCGAGGATCAACACGTCAGCCTTGGTCGCTGCCAATGCCCCGATCTGTTCACGCAAGCGCAGCATCGGTTTTGAGTGGCCGACCAGACGCGCGCTCAACTCGTTGCGGTCGCTGAGGGCCAGACGCAGGCTGCGGTTGTCCAGCACCAGTCGGCGCAGGGCCAAGGCGCGGCGCACGCTGTCGAGCAGGGCGTCGCTGGCGAAGGGTTTTTCGAGGAAGTCATACGCGCCGGCGCGCATCGCTTGCACCGCCAGAGGCACGTCGCCGTGGCCGGTGATCAGCAGCACGGGCAATTCCGGGTCCTGGGCGTGCAACTCGCTCAACAATTCCAGACCATCCATGCCGGGCATACGAATGTCGCTGACGACAACGCCCGGCCAGTCGCGCTCCAGTTGTGCGGCCAAACCTTTGGCTTCGGACAGCGGCAGGATTTTCAGCCCCGCCAGATCCAGCGTCTGGCCAAGGGCCTGACGCAGGTGCGGATCGTCGTCGATCAACACCACCTGAATGCGATTGTCGATGCTCATGCACTTCGATCCTCGGACGGTTGCAGGCTGACCCCGGGCGCGCCGGCGCGCAGGCGCAGGGTTATCAAGGCGCCACCTTGCTTGTGGTTGGCGAACGACAGTTCTCCACCGAAGGCGCGCATCAGGGTTTCACAGATCGCCAAGCCCAGCCCCAGGCCCTGAGTGCGGGTCTTGGTGGTGTAGAAGGGCTCACTGGCGCGGCCGAGGGCTTCCATGCAGAACCCCGGGCCGTTGTCGCGAATGTACAGATTGACGCCCTCGGCGGTTGATTCGGCACTCAGCCACAATTTGCGTGGCGGGCCTTTTTCGGTGAGCGCGTCGAGGGCGTTGGCCAACAGGTTGCCGAGCACCTGACGCAAGCGCGTTTCCCCGGCCTCGACCCACAGCGTGGCGGCGGGCAGGTCGCGGATCAGCTCAACCTCCATGCTGCGCCGACGTTTGGCCAGCAAGGCCAGCGCATCGTCCAGCGCCGGTTGCAGGGCCACGCTTTCCGGCGCATGGCGGTCGCGACGGGCGAAGGCACGCAAGTGGGCGATGATCGAGGCCATGCGCCCGGTCAGCTCGCTGATCAGTTTGAGATTGCCGCGTGCGTCGTCGGTGCGTTGATGATCAAGCAGCACTTCGGCGTTTTCGGCGTAGCTGCGAATGGCCGCCAGGGGTTGGTTGAGTTCGTGACTGATGCTCGCCGACATGGTGCCCAGCGCCGACAGTTTGCCGGCCTGGACCAGATCGTCCTGGGCACGTACCAGTTCCTGCTGGGCCGTTTCCCGCTCCAGCACTTCCTGCTTCAAACGACGGTTGAGGCCTTCCAGATCGCTGGTGCGTTCGGCGACGCGACCTTCCAGTTCTCGCCGCGCCTTGGCTTCAAACGCGATGCGCTCAAGATAGTGGCGACGGCGCTGCATCATCAGACCGAGCAACAGCATCAACACCAACAGCGTGGCGCCGCCAATGGCCACCACCGTGCGCACCGGGCGGTCGATCAGGGTGCGCGGGGCGAGGATGCTGACGCTCCAGCCGGTTTCGGCGATGTCGTGAGTCTGGGTCAGCCAGGCGGTGGGGCTGAGGTTAAGCGGGCGCGGTTCTCGGGTCGGGTAGGGCTGGATCGCGCTGATGGCGGCACGTTCGGCGTCGCTCAACGCGCGGGTCGAGCGGAAGCGCCATTGCGGGCGCGACGTGAGGATGACCACGCCGTTGTGGTCGGTCACCAGCAGTTGTTCCGGGGTTTTGCCCCACAGGCTTTCGGTGTGATCGAGATCGACCTTGATCACCAGCACCCCCAGGATTCTCTCGCCATCGTGCACGGCGGCGGCGAAAAAGTAGCCGCGCTTGGCCGATGTGGTGCCCAGACCGAAGAAGCGCCCGAGACGTCCGGCCATGGCTTCGCTGAAATAGGGGCGGAAGGAAAAATTACGGCCGACAAAGCTGTCGTGCTTGTCCCAGTTCGACGCGGCCAGCGTCTTCCCGGTTGTGTCCATCAGGTACATGACTTCGGCACCGGTCTGCGCACTGATGTTTTTCAACAGGCGGTTGGCGTTGCCTTGGGTCACCCCATCGTCTGGCGCCCCGAGCACAGCGCGCAGGGCCGGCAGTTGGCCGAGGATCTGCGGCAACACTTCATAGCGGTGCAGGGTGCCCAACAGGTTGGCGACGTACAGGTCGAGGGTCTGGCGGTTCTGGCCGGCCAGTTCGCTGCGGTAATAGCGCTCAGCCAGATGCTCCAGCGGCCACAGCAGTGGCGCCAGGCACAGGGCCAGAAGGGCGAGGCTGCGCCAGCGGGGTCTGCGAGGGAGAGAGGGTTTCATAAGCCGGATGCGCCTGAGTGAACAGGCGCATTATGCCCGGCCTCAGGAAAAGACGTCAGCGTCCTTGAGCAGCGCTGCTGCCTGATCCTTGGCGGACAGTTTTGGCGCCTCGTCCAGTTGCCAGTCGATGCCCAGAGCAGGGTCGTCCCAGCGAATGCTGCGTTCGGAAGAAGGATCGTAGTAGTTGGTGGTCTTGTAGAGGAACTCGGCGAACTCGCTCAGCACCACGAAACCATGGGCGAAACCTTCCGGCACCCAGAGCTGACGATGGTTTTCAGCCGACAGGCGCACCGCTACCGACTTGCCGAAGTGCGGCGAGCTGCGGCGGATGTCCACGGCCACATCGAGCACTTCACCGACCGTGACGCGAACCAGTTTGCCCTGGGTGTTTTGCAGTTGGTAATGCAGGCCACGCAGTACGCCTTTTTGCGAGCGCGAGTGGTTGTCCTGGACGAATTGGGTGTCCAGACCGGTGGCGTCCTGGAACGCCTTGGCGTTGAAACTCTCGTAGAAGAAACCGCGCTCGTCACCGAACACCTTGGGTTCGATGATCAGAACACCGGGCAGATCGGTGGTGATGACATTCATGAGAATTTCCATAGGCAGATGTGAATGGCCGACATTCTTGCGCAAAGTGCCGACAGATGCGAGCGCTCGAATAACCACGATCAGGGGTTGCGCATCCTCTGCTGCAGTGGCGATATAGGCGCCTAATAAAATTTCAGGGGTCGTTTCATGTCGCTCGCCACGTTGATTCATCGCGCCAGTTTGCCCAGCCCGCAGGTTTCGCAGGCGCAGGCCCTGCAATGGCTGGCCGAGCACTACGGGCTCAGCGGCACGTTGCAGGCCCTCGGCAGCCAGCAAGACCTCAACTACCGCGTCGACACTGAGCGGGGGCGGTTTGTCCTGAAAATCTGCCGTGGCGATTACGCCCTCGTGGAGCTACAAGCCCAGCACGCCGGCCTGAAACATCTGGCCGAACACTGTGACGTGAGCGTGCCCCGAGTAATTGCCGCCCATAACGGTCAGGACTTGCTGACGCTGGATGTCGACGGTGAAGCAGTGCATGTGCGGCTGCTCGATTACATCGAAGGCCAGCCGCTCACGCATCTCGATCACCTGGGCCATGACGTGGTCGCCGGGTTTGGCAGGCTTTGTGGCGAGATGGACCTGGCGCTGGCAGGCTTCGACCATCCGGGCCTGGAACGCACGTTGCAGTGGGACGCGCGCCATGCCAGCGCTTTGATCAGCCATTTGCTGCCAGTGATCAGGGACGATCAGCAGCGCACCTTGATCGCCGACGCCGCCGAACAGGCCGAGCGCCGTTTGCAGCCGCTGGCAGACAAGCTGCCGGTGCAGGCGATCCACATGGACATCACCGATGACAACGCGGTGTGGGCACGCGACGCCCAGCGTCATTGGCAGTTGCAGGGGGTGATCGATTTCGGTGATCTGGTCCGCACCTGGCGCATCACCGATTTGTCGGTGACCTGTGCGGCGTTGCTGCATCACGCCGGTGGCGATCCGTTTGTCATTCTGCCGGCGGTTCAGGCCTATCACGCGGTCAATCCGCTGCAACACGAAGAGCTGCAAGCCTTGTGGCCGTTGATCGTCGCTCGGGCGGCGGTGCTGGTGCTCAGTGGCGAGCAGCAGGTCAGCATCGATCCGGGCAACGCCTACAGCCGCGACAACCTGACCCATGAGTGGGAAATCTTCCGCGTGGCCACCTCGGTGCCGCTGGCACTGATGGAAGCGGCGATTCTCAGCGCCGTCGGTCAGCCGTTGCCGACGATCAACAGCGAAGGATTTGTACCGTTGCTGCCGAGTCTGGTCGGACGCGAATTTGCGTTGATCGACCTCGGCGTGTTGAGCGCGCATTTCGAGGCTGGGAACTGGGAGCAGGACGGCATCGATCAGCGTCTGTTGAACGACGCGGCGGCGGCCCATGGTTTGGCGGCGAGCCGTTATGGCCAATACCGTTTGTCGCGCACCCGGCCGGACAGCGCTGAAGAACCGGACACGTTCGCGCTGCACGTCGAATTGCGCGTGCCCACTGGCACACCCGTGGAGTCGCCGTTTGCCGGTGTGGTTCATCAGCACGCAGATGGCGTGCTGCAACTCGACGGCCCACAGCTCAGCGTGCGCTTGTGGGGCGTGACGCCTTCGCTGCACAGCGGCGCAGCGCTGGTCAAAGGTCAGGTGCTGGGCGCGGTCAGCGGGCCGTTGATCGTGCAACTGAATCGCGCTGCGCAACTGAATGCGCCGCTCTTCTGTACGCCATCGCGCGCCGCCGCGTGGCAAGCGTTGTGCCCGTCTCCTGCGGGGTTATTGGGGCTGGCCTGCGATGCCGAGCCAGAGCTGGACGCCAAGACCCTGCTTGAACGCCGCGATGCCAGTTTCGCCCGCACACAAAAACACTATTACGTCGATCCGCCGCGCATCGAGCGCGGCTGGCGCAACCATCTGATCGACATGCAGGGCCGTTCCTATCTCGACATGCTCAACAACGTGGCAGTGCTCGGTCACGGCCATCCGCGCATGGCGGCGGTCGCCGCCCGTCAATGGTCGCTCCTCAATACCAACTCACGCTTCAACTATGCGGCGGTCGCCGAGTTTTCCGAGCGTTTGCTGAAGCTGGCGCCGGAGGGCATGGATCGGGTGTTTCTGGTCAACAGTGGCAGCGAGGCCAATGACCTGGCGATCCGCCTGGCGTGGGCTTACAGCGGCGGTCGCGACATGGTCAGCGTGCTGGAGGCCTACCACGGCTGGACGGTGGGCGCCGATGCGGTGTCGACCTCGATTGCCGACAACCCCAAAGCCCTCGAAAGCCGTCCGGACTGGGTGCATCCAGTGACCGCGCCGAACATGTATCGCGGCGAGTTTCGTGGCCTCGATTCGGCGCCCGACTATGTGCGCAGCGTCGAACATCATTTGGCGAAAATCGCCGAGCAAAAGCGCCAACTGGCCGGGTTCATCTGCGAACCGGTGTACGGCAATGCCGGTGGCATCTCGCTGCCGCCGGGGTATCTGCAGCAGGTGTATGCGCGGGTCCGCGCACAGGGTGGCGTGTGCATTGCCGATGAGGTGCAGGTCGGTTACGGGCGCATGGGCCATTTCTTTTGGGGGTTTGAAGAGCAAGGCGTGGTACCGGACATCATCGTCATGGCCAAAGGCATGGGCAATGGCCAGCCACTGGGCGCGGTGATCACCCGCCGGGAAATCGCCGAGGCGCTGGAGGCTGAGGGTTACTTCTTCTCGTCGGCCGGTGGCAGTCCGGTGAGCTGCCAGATCGGCATGGCCGTGCTGGACGTGATGGAGGAAGAAAAACTCTGGGAGAACGCCCAAGTGGTGGGCGGCCACTTCAAGGCGCGGCTCGAAGCCTTGATCGATAAACATTCGCTGGTGGGCGCGGTGCATGGGTCGGGGTTCTACCTGGGGCTGGAGTTGATCCGCAACCGCGAGACGCTGGAGCCCGCGACCGAAGAGACCGCGTTGCTGTGTGATCGTCTGCGCCAACTGGGGATTTTCATGCAGCCGACCGGCGATGACCTGAACATCCTCAAAATCAAACCGCCGATGGTGACGCCGCGGCGCAGTGTGGACTTCTTTGTCGACATGCTCGACCGGGTGCTCACCGAAGGCTTGTAAACCCACGACCCCCTGTGGGAACGGGCTTGCTCGCGAAAGCGATGCATCAGTCGACATCCAAAGTGACTGACACACTGCTTTCGCGAGCAAGCCCACACCTTTCGTTTGGTGGTTTAATTCGATTTCTATCGGTATTAAGTCTTTAAAATCAGACGGAATACATTTTTGTAGCTTCTAAAGCCGATATTTATCGGCTATAAAGTCGCCATTGCTCCGGCATGGCGATTTTTTGTCCGGTGCGCGCGTTTTTTCTCTTCGGTCGAATCCTCGACCGTCAAAGCCCTTGCCCGGAGATGATTCATGAGCCGTATCGTTACCGTCGCCGCCACTCAGATGGCCTGTTCGTGGGATCTGGAAGCCAACCTTGAAACCGCTGAAAGGCTGGTGCGCGAAGCGGCCGCCCAAGGCGCGCAGATCATCCTGATCCAGGAATTGTTCGAGGCGCCGTACTTTTGCCAGAAGCCAAACCCGGACTATCTGCAACTGGCCACGACGGTTGAAGAAAACGTCGCGATCAAGCATTTCCGCAAAGTCGCCAAAGAGCTGCAGGTTGTATTGCCGATCAGCTTCTACGAACTGGCCGGGCGTGCGCGTTTCAACAGCATTGCGATCATCGACGCCGACGGCAGCAACCTCGGGATTTATCGTAAAAGCCACATTCCGGACGGCCCGGGCTACCACGAGAAGTACTACTTCAACCCGGGCGATACCGGCTTCAAGGTGTGGAACACCCGTTACGCGAAGATCGGCGTGGGCATCTGCTGGGATCAGTGGTTCCCGGAAGCCGCACGGAGCATGGCGTTGCAAGGCGCGGAAATCCTGTTCTACCCGACTGCCATCGGCAGCGAGCCGCACGACAAAACCATCTCGTCGCGCGATCACTGGCAGCGCGTGCAGCAGGGTCATGCCGGCGCCAACCTGATGCCGCTGATTGCCAGCAACCGCATCGGCAATGAAGAGCAAGACGGCTACGACATCACCTTTTACGGCTCATCATTCATCGCCGACCCGTTCGGCGAAAAAGTGCAGGAGCTGAATAAAACCGAAGAAGGTATTCTGGTGCACACTTTCAACCTCGACGAGCTCGAACATATTCGCAGCGCGTGGGGTTCATTCCGTGACCGCCGGCCGAATCTGTACGGCGCGTTGAAAACCCTCGACGGTTCCCTGGAGTCCTGATCCCGATGACCACATTGAAAAGTACCCCGCGCGCCGACGGCTTCCACATGCCGGCCGAGTGGGCACCCCAGACTCAGACCTGGATGATCTGGCCCGAGCGCCCGGACAACTGGCGTCTGGGCGGAAAACCGGCGCAAGCCGCACACGCGGCAGTGGCTAAAGCCATCGCCCGTTTCGAGCCGGTGACCGTGGCCGTTTCTGCCGGCCAGTACGAAAACGCCCGTGCGCGTCTGGACGTGCCGAATATCCGCGTGGTCGAGATGTCCAGCGATGATGCTTGGGTACGCGACAGCGGCCCGACGTTCGTCATCAACAACAGCGGCGAAGTGCGCGGCGTGAACTGGGCCTTCAACGCCTGGGGCGGCTTTGACGGCGGCTTGTACTCGCCATGGAACCGCGACGCGCAAGTCGGCGGCAAGATCCTTGAGATCGAGCGCAGTCCGCGTTACCGCACCGAAGGTTTTGTGCTCGAGGGCGGTTCGATTCACGTCGATGGCGAAGGCACGCTGATCACTACCGAAGAATGCCTGCTCAACCGCAATCGCAACCCGCACCTGAGCCGCGAAGAAATCGAAGCGGTGCTCAGCGCCAACCTGGCTGTGGATAAAATCATCTGGCTGCCGGACGGTTTGTTCAACGACGAAACCGACGGCCATGTGGATAACTTCTGCTGCTACGTGCGTCCGGGCGAAGTGCTGCTGGCGTGGACCGACGATCCACAGGACCCGAACTACCCACGCTGCCAGGCGGCGATGAACGTGCTGCAAAACAGCACCGACGCCAAGGGACGCCCGTTCACGGTGCATAAAATGCCGATTCCGGGGCCGCTGTTTGCCACCGAAGAAGAGTGCGCTGGCGTTGATCCGGTGGACGGCACGCAAGAGCGCAACCCGAGCGTGCGTCTGGCGGGTTCCTACGTGAATTTCCTGATCGTCAACGGCGGCATCATCGCGCCGAGCTTCGACGATCCGATGGACGGCCCGGCCAGGGAAATCCTGCAGAACCTGTTCCCGCAGCACGAAGTGGTGATGGTGCCGGGCCGCGAACTGTTACTGGGTGGCGGCAATATTCACTGCCTTACCCAACAGCAGCCAGCGCCGCACAAAGAGTGAGTTGAGTCGTAACAGCTTGAGTTGATTGGACAATCAGCCGGGCGACGATTTGCTTGCCTGATAGACAAAGAAGCCCGCCGCCCTGTTGGACGGCGGGCTTCTTTGTATCCGCTTGTCGACAAGTGCGAAACATTGGCATAGCTCTTGTATTGAATCTTGAGTACTAGGGAGGGAGGAGAACTTCAACAGTTCTGTCATAAACCTTGGATAACTTAGCCGCTCATTAACGGGGGGAGAGCGCCGAAATGAACGCCGAAGTGAACACAGTCAGAGCACGAACTTTGCGCCCCATGGCCGTAAACGGCAAATCGCTCCAGGTAGTCGCGCACTGGTTGAAATCCAATGGAACGCGTCAGATCAGGGAAGCTGATCCGCGCCGGATGATGATCGAGCGTTACCCCGCTGACCTGTTCAGCGAAGCAGAACTGGATGCGTTGTGGGCTGTGATGCAAGGATAAGAAAAACAACAGCGATGGGTAAAAGCGCTGCCGGGATGGCGGCGCTTTTTTATGGGCGTTGCAAAATCCAGTGTGAACACTGACAGGACGCCTTCGGGAGCAAGCCCCCTCTCACAGGGATTTGCGCTGATTTAGAAGCTGTAGGTGCCCGTCATCACCACGCTACGCGGCGCCCCCGGCTGGATTTGATATTGACTGGTGGCCGATGCGTAATACTCGCGATCAGTGATGTTGTTCAGCGCCGCGCGCAAATCCCAGTCCTTGAAGCGATAGCCGACCAGCGCATCCCAACGGCCATAGCCTGGCAGCACGGTGGTGTTGGCGTTATCGGCATAGCGCTGGCCAACCAGGGTCAGACCGGTTTCTCCGTACCAGCCCATCTCCGGTTTCCAGGTCAGGAAAAGACTACCGTTGTGCTTGGCGACGTTGTTGATGCGCTTGCCTTTGAGGCCGTTGTTGTCCTTCTCGATCTTCGCATCCTGCACACCAACGCCACCGCGCACATACCAGTTGCCGACGATCTTGCCGGTGGCGGTGAGCTCAATCCCGCGAGATCGTTGCAGGCCGGTCATGATGGTCAGGGTTGGATCGTTCGGATCGGTGGTGCGGCGGTTGTAGAGCTCCAGGTCATAGATCGCCAGGGTGGTGCTCAAACGGTCATCGAGCCAGTCACTCTTCACGCCGATTTCTTTCTGCCTGGTCAGCTCGGGGCTCAGGTCGTTGCTGTTACCGGCCGCGCCCGGCGTGATGCCGATCAGACCGCCGCCCACTGGCGAGAAGGTCTTGGACCACGAGGCGTAGAAGGAATGATCGTGCAGCGGCGTCCAGACCAGACCCACGCGCGGGCTGGTGCTGTGGCTGTCGCGGTCTTCGGACATGTTCTTGAGTTTGTTGGTCGACTCGATATCGAAGGTGTCGTAGCGCAGGCCGGCGAGCACTTGCCACTGATCGTTCAGGCGCAGTTGATCCTGCACGTACACCGCGCGGCTTTCGACTTCGGTGTGGCTACTGCTTGAGCGCTGCATCGCGCCGGTGTGGCGCCGGTCGCGATTGGGGTTGAACAGATCAAGCGCTGGCACGGCTTGCGCGCCCGGCGTCCGGCCGGTGGCCGCGTTATACAGCTTTGGATCGCGGCGCTGACTGCCGGTTTCGATACCCGTGAGCAGGCGATGCTCCAGGCCGAACGTGTCGAACGCGCCTTCCAGTTCCAGGTTGTTGTAGACGTTGCGAGTCGTCAGGTCCTGCTGCCAGTGCTGGCGCGTGACCTTGTGGGTCGCAGGCGTATATCCGGTGAGGTAGGTGTTGTCGAAATCACTGTCGAGCTTGAACACACCCAGGGTCTGGCGCAGCTGCCAGTTGTCGTTGAGTTCGTAAGTGAGTTTTGAACGCAAGGACTGCGTCTTGTCGTCGATGAAGTCGTGTTCGTTGCCGTAAGTCGTGTCGCGGCCCACCTCCGCCGGACGCCCGTTGACCCCCGGAATACCGCGATCCGGCGTGCGGTTGTAGCGGCTGTATTCGTACTGCACCAGCCAGTTCAGGTCGGGTGTCAGTTGCCAGCTCATCGACGGCGCGAACAGTTGACGGTTGCCGCTGACGCCGTCGCGGAAACTGTTTTCATCCATGTTGCCCATGTTCAGGCGCAGGCTGATGTTCTCGCTCGGATCGGCGCTGAGATCGGCGTACAAACTGCGCAGATCCTCGCTGCCGCCCTGGGCTTCGATGGTCGAGCGGCGGCCGGGCACCGGCATTTTGCTCACCCGGTTGACGATCCCGCCTTGGCTGCCTCGGCCGTACAGCACGGCGGCCGGGCCTTTGAGCACTTCAACCCGTTCGACGTTGTGCAGGTCGCGCTTGTACTGGCTGTCGTCACGAATGCCATCCAGATAGAAATCGTTGCTGGCGTCGAAGCCGCGAATGCGCAAACTGTCGAAGCGGGTATCGGCGCTGCTGCTGACGTTGGGCATGCCACTCAAGGCGTCGCCGATGTCGTGGGTGCCGTATTGGGCGACGTTCGAGGTTTTGATCGAGTCGATGGCCTGCGGCACATAGCGCACCGGCGTCAATGTGCGCGTCGCGGTGTTGCTGATGGTGACGCGCGGGTCATCCGCTTGCGCTTCAGCGCTGATGGCGGTGGCGGGCAGTTCAGTCGCCGAGTAGGCAAAACCGCTGGACAGGAAAGCAGAAAGCCCAAGGGTTACGGGCGTAAGACGAAACGGGGCAGGCATTGAAAAGCGCATCCGAAAGGTGGGAAGAATATCGAGCGCGCGAATGGTAATGCTTTGCATTTGCTTCCGTTAATTATTCTGAAGAAGTTCCCTGGTCTGATTGTTTCAATTTATGTCTATCTGGATACACCCGATCATTCGCCCGATTCACGAAACAGTCTGAAAGCCATTCCGGCGTTTTTCTGCAACAGCTTGAGCACTAGTCTGCCGGCATCGATTTTTCCCACTTTCCTGCCGGAGCGCTCTGATGATCCTTCACTACATTTATGACCCGTTGTGCGGTTGGTGTTACGGCGCCAAACCGCTGGTGCAAGCGGCGCAACACGTGTTGCCGGTAATCGCCCATGCGGGCGGCATGATGAGCGGCACCAACCGCCAGCGCGTGACGCCACAGTTGCGCAATTACGTCATGCCCCACGACCGGCGCATCGCCGAATACACCGGGCAGCCGTTTGGCGAGGCGTATTTCGAAGGTTTGCTGCGCGATCACACCGCCGTTTTCGATTCGACGCCTCCGATTGCCGCCGTCCTGGCCGCAGAGGCCATCGACGCGCGTGGTTTGCAGATGCTCGGGCGGTTGCAGACAGCGCATTACGTGGAGGGGCGGCGAATTGCCGATCAATCCGTTCTCCTGGAACTGGCGGAGCAAATGGGATACGTCGGGGAACCCTTTCAGTCCAGGGTTGAATCGGTTGATACCGAGGCACACATAAAAGCCAGTCGTGGGTTGTTGGCCCAACTGGGAGGGCAGGGATTTCCGACTTTTGCGTTGGAACAGAACGGTCAATTTACCCTCATCGACATCAGTCCCTGGCTGGGCAAGCCGCAGGCTTTTGCCCAATGGTTGGGGGAGGCCATTGGCCGCGAAGGGGTTGGCGAGGCTTCAGCCCTCTGTGGACTGGACGGTTGCGCCTGATACGCGCGCGATTCACTGGCTGCAAGCATTTTCGAGCAACCAGTCAGCGGAAAATTTACGTTTCTTAGACGATTTTTGCCTATTTAAAGACGATTCTTGAAATTGACACATTGTTCCGGGCGCGGCTAGGATTCGCCCCAACGCCTGTGGCCAACCGCCATGACTCAAAAATAACAAGAAGGCCCGACACGACTTTATCGTGGGCGGGTCTTTTTGTTTCGGAGTGAAAAAAGAGCGCATGAGCGCCGTTTCAGCCGTTCGACACAGTGCGTTTCAACCCGTAATAAGGAAAACAAAATGTTGAACAAGCGAATCAGCCTGATCGCTCTGGGGATGTTGAGCGCCACGTCGGCCATGGCTAACGACCAGGCCGAGTCCAAGGGTTTTCAAGAAGACAGCAGCCTCAAAGTGCTGCTGCGCAATGCCTACATCAACCGTGATTACAAAGACGGTAACAAAGACAAAGCCGAGTGGGGCCAAGCGGCCATCGGTACGTTCTCGTCCGGTTTCACCCAAGGCACCGTCGGTGTTGGCGTTGACGCCTTCGGTCTTTACGCACTGCGTCTGGACGGCGGCAAGGGCCGCAGCGGCGCCGGTGGTATCGACTTTTTCAAACAGGGCGACAGCGGCAACGCGGCTGACGATCTGTCCAGGTTTGGTGCAGCGGTCAAATTCCGTGTGTCCAACACCGTACTGACCTACGGTGACCAGATGCCGGCCCTGCCGGTGTTGAACTACGACAACTCGCGTCTGCTGCCGGAAAGCTACACCGGTACCTTGATCACCTCTAAAGAGATCAAAGGCCTGGAGCTGAACGCCGGTCGTTTCACCGCCGAATCGCGCAAGAGCGCTGAAGGCCGTGACAGCGGTGGTCTGAAATCGATCAACGTACTGGGCGGTAGCTACCAGTTCACCGAACAGTTCAAGGCGGCGCTCTACGCATCCGACGTTGAAGACGTGTTGAAGAAACAATACGTGAACGCCAACTACGTGTTCCCGATCGACAAGGATCAGTCCCTGACCCTGGATTTCAACGGTTATCGCACCAAGCTGGACAACTCTTATGTCCGCGAAAACGGTGTAACCGGTGACGACAACAAGATCTGGAGCCTGGCAGCCACTTTCGCCACCGGTCCGCACTCGTTCACCGTGGCGCACCAGCGCTCCACCGGCGACAGCAACCTGGGCTACGCCTACGGCGGTTATCAGAAAGGTCAGGGTCGCGTCGGCGACGGTGGCAACACCATCTACCTGGCCAATTCCTACTGGTCGGACTTCAACGCTGAAGACGAACGCAGCTGGCAACTGGGCTACGGCCTGGACTTCGGCGCCTTCGGCGTACCGGGTCTGAGCTACAACTTCGCGTACGTGCGTGGCGATAACATCACCACCTCCACCAGCGAAGGCGGCACCGAGCGCGAAATCTTCAACCAGTTCAAGTACGTCGTGCAAAGCGGCCCGGCCAAAGACCTGAGCGTGAAACTGCGCAGCTCGATCCTGCGTGTTTCGCAAAAATCCAGCGAGTACAACGTCAGCGGCAACGAAGTGCGTGTATTCGTCGATTACCCGATCAACATCTTCTGATGATCGAACAGGTGTAATACATCTGAGAAAAACCCCGACTGGTCGGGGTTTTTTTTCGACTGTTTCCCGGTGAAAACCAGAAAAAAACCGTGTTTTTGTCATGTGAAAGTTGTTTTTCAGCCACTTCAAACTTCGTTTCAAGCAGGGCTTTAAATGCCTGAAATTCTTTCTCATGGACGCAAATTCTCCACCTAATAGATTAGGCCGCTCAACGCAGCGGAGAATTTGGTAATGATCGTTTTGAACAGAGAAGTGGGCGAATCGCTACGGCGCGACAAATATGTCAACGTCCAGGGTGGTGACTTCAATCTCTACGGTCATTTTGCCGACTTCGTCAGACTGACCAAAAGTTGGGAAAACATGGAGCCTGACAGCTACTACGGTCAGGCCGAAGCCGGCATGCGTTACCGTCGTTACAGCGACTTTGAGTACAACCCCAAGACGCGCGAACTGAAGCAACTCGAGCATCGCGCCTACGTGCAGTCCAAGGAAAACAACGCTTATGTCGGCGGTTTGGTGCGCCACTTTCAGGATTTCTCTGATGAAGTCATCGAGTCGCCGGTGATGCGCAGCCTGATCGACACCGATTTCGAAGTGTACAAAAGCGTGTTGCCGGAAGAACTGCACGATGAAATCTGGCAGTGCCAGATCCATCAGATCCGCATCGAGATCAAACCCGGCAAACAACTGGAAATTACCCCCGAAGGGATTCACTGCGACGGTTATCCGTTCAGCGGTGTGCACTTCTGGGGGCGCAACAATGTCGAGGGGGCAGAGAGCCGTTTGTACGACATTCACGAGCATCAATTGGCGTCGACCACCTACCAGGAAATTCTCGACACCACTTACTTCCTCGACCGCGACATGCGCCACTACGTGACCCCGGCGCGCAACACGCACACCCATGCCATGGCGTACCGGCAGATTCTGGCGATTTCCTTCTCGCGGCCCGGGACCGCTTTCGACATTGTTCGCTAATCAGATCACCCCAATCGACGGCGTCGAGTGTTCGACGCCCGTGGTGCTGCGACGCGCCACGGCCAAGGATGCGCAACCCATGGAGCGCTTCTTCCGCCAGTTCGACGAAGTGTCGTTCTGCGAATGGCAGGACGCCAAATGTCTGCGCGGTGTGTTGATCCAGAAAACCACCACGGCCTATCTCGCCTTCGACGTGGCCGGCGAAATCGTCGGCGCGGTGTTGGGCGGCATGCTCGGCAGCCGCGGCACGATCAACCATCTGGCCGTCAGCCCGTGCTATCGCAGCCAGGGCGTCGGTCAACGTCTGGTTGAAGCGGCGTCGTCCGACATGAAGCGGGTCGGTGTGTTGCGGATGTTTCTGTTCGTCGACGATGCTAACCTCGCGGGCAAGCGTTTCTGGACTGCCCAGGGTTTTTGCGAGCCTCACGGCGAACGGACATTTGAGAGGGACCTATGAATGAAACGTCCGGCAGTGCGCCGCTGATGGTCAATCATCAGCCGTCGCGCACCTTTGCCGAAGCCAGTCCGGTGGTGGCCGGGTATTTCACGGTGTCGTTTGTATTCGGCTTGATGGCTGTGAATGCCGGGTTGCCCATGTGGCTGCCGGTGGCGATGTGCTTGTTTGTTTATGCCGGGGCTTCGCAGTTTGCGGCGTTGGCGTTGATCTCAAGCGGTGCGTCGCTGACCACCATTGTGCTGACCACGTTCCTGATCAACGCACGGCACATGCTGATGTCGGTGTACATGGCCAAGGCCCTGCGCGCCATGGGTCTCAGTCGCATGGAGCGCTGGTGTTACGCCGGTGGCCTGACCGACGAATCCTTTGCTTTTCACAGCGTGAAACTGGGCACCGGCGCACCGGTGAACGTGCGGTATCTGATTGGCTTCAACCTGTTTTGCCACACCTCGTGGGTGCTCGGAGGCCTGTTGGGAGCGGTGTGCGCGCAGTACGCGGCGCACCTGATCAAATACCAGCTCGATTACGCACTGACCGCAATGATGCTCTACGTGCTGGTGTCACTGTGCAACACCCGCAACAAACTCATCGCCGCCGCGGCGGCCGTGCTGTGCATGGGTGCACTGAGCCTAGTCAGCAGCTCGCCGTTTAATGTGTTTATCGCCACGTTTGTGGGCTGCGGAGTCGGTGTATGCCTGACCAAACGTTCCTGATTCTGGTGGTCGCGCTGATGATGGCCGTGACCTTCCTGCCACGCGCGCTGCCACTGCAAGTCAATACCGAGCACTGGCCGCCGTTTATTGCACGGGCGCTGGAATACTTGCCGGTGGCGATCGTCGCTGCGATCAGCCTGACACCCTTGTTGATCAAGGATCAGCACCTGCAACTCGATCGCCCGGAATTCTATGCCGCGATTCCGACGCTGTTATGTGCGTATTTCAGCAAAAACCTCTTTCTCAGTGTGGCGGTTGGCACGGCTGCGTACATTGCGCTCGGCTCGTTCATGTAGCGGTAGTGCGGCGACATCGCTCAACGCCTGGCTCGACAACTCAGGATTGTTCACCGCCAGGCGCACCTCGAGGAAATCCTCGAACCCGGGGAAAATCGTCAGGCCGTTTTTCTGCGCGGCCTCACGCGAGACCATGCCCACCGCGTCCATCTGCGTGATGAGCGACAGCGTCAGGGTTTCGCTGCACGAGTAGACCATGCGCTGTCCGTTCTCGTGATTGCCCAGACCGGCGTCGAGAAAACGCAAGAAGCTGTGGGAATACGGACAGTCTTCCGCAGGACGCACCTGAAACTTGTCCCCCAGCAACGTCAGCGGATCATTCTCCTGACCGCAATGTGCCCCGACCACCTGCACCTGCACCTCGGGCAGGACGATGCTCGGCAAACCCGGTCGCTGCGGGCCAATCAGCACGGCGAGGTCAAAGTCCTCATTTTTCAGCTTGCTGAGGTTTTCCATCGACTCGGCGTAGCTGAACTCCATCTGATAATCGGGAAACACCTCAATCAGGCGCCCGATCATTCGCCGGTTGAAGTCCGGCGACAACGTGTTGTTCAACGCGACCTTCAACGTACGCTGCCCCGGCACTTTCAGAGCCTCGACTTTATCTTCCATCTGTCGCGTGGCAATCAGCACTCTGTCCATATACGGCGTCAGCTCAGTGCCTTGCGGCGTCAGCGTCAGCCCTTTGTTGGAACGACGAAACAAGCGGAAACCGAACTGCTCTTCGACCTTGTTCAACTGCGCGGCCAACGCCTGCACAGTCAGGCACGAATGCTCGGCTGCGGCCGACAAAGAGCCGGTCTGCACGATGCGCATGAGGTTGCGTAAGGTTCTGCTATCCATGGGTAATGCCCTCTAAAGTGGGCTGGGTATTGTTGTTTACGAGACTGCCGGTCCGGCGTCTTATGCCGGCTATATTCCAGCACCTGAGCATAGTTGTCGCGGGTTTAGTAGCGAATTGATGTCTCCACCGATGGCTGGAGGCTGACACAGGATCGGGGTTTTTGGTGACGTTGGGGTGATGAAGGTCAAAAAAAGCTGACTCGGAATAACAATTCTTGGCTCTTTCGAGGATTTGATAAAAGGGACGAATTGATTCATTTGCGGATTAATAGATAAAAAATATCCATACCTGTACTAGGCTGGATCGTATGTGACCCATCAATGGAGGCGACCGTGCCTACCTCATCCCCAGTCCTCACCCCGCGCGAACAGCTCGACGTCCCCGAAGCCGGGCGTGTTGCGTTGAAGTTCTTCTTCAACCTCATGGAGCGCTGGGGTTGCAACGCCGAGCAGCAGCGCACACTGCTGGGGGGCGTCGGCAACACCACGTTCTACAAGTACAAACACCTGCCGCCGAACATACGCCTGCCGCATGACACGCTGGAGCGCATCTCGTATCTGATGGGCATTCACAAGGCGTTGAGCATCATCTTCAGCAACAGCCGCGAACGCGCCTACACCTGGGTCAGCAGCCCCAATGCTGCCGCGCCATTCAATGGCCGGACGGCGCTGGATTACATGCTGGCGGGGAGGGTGGTCGACATCGCTGACGTTCGCCGTTACCTCGACGGGGTGCGCGGTTGAAGCCCCCGCCGCTGGTGGAGCCGCAATGGCCGAAAGCCTTTCGGATCGTCAACAGCAGCTTCCCGCCGATTGCGTTGTTCGAGGACGTGCTCGACCCCGAAGACCTGGAAATCGCCTATGCGCTGGAAGCGCTGACCAATGATCGCCTGATCGAACAGGCCGGCGTCCTCGCCCGCGTACGCCCCGAAGACCGACTCTCCGGCCCCGGTTCGACCCCGGTAATGGCCGCGTTCACCCACATCGGCAAAAGCAGTCGCTTCACCGATGGCACCTTCGGCGTCTACTACGCTGCGAGCAGTCAGGCTGCGGCCATTGCCGAGACTTGTTATCACCAGGAGCGATTTCTTGCGGCGACCCAAGAAGCGGACCTTGAGTTGACCATGCGGACTTACGTTAATCGGGTGGTTAAACCGTTACACGATATTCGCCACGGCTTTCCCGACTTACATCAACCTGATCCAGACGCCTATGGCCCGTCCCAGGCATTTGCCCGGCAACTGCGCGAGTCCGAATCCTGGGGCCTGCTCTACAACAGCGTCCGCCTGCCGGGCCATGAATGTGTCGCCGCGTTTAGGCCGCCGGCGGTGTCGATTCCGAAACAGGGCAAGCATCTGCGGTATGTGTGGAGTGCGAGTCAGCGCAGGATTTCGTTTGTGTTTGAGATCAGTCAGGTTTGAAACGCAAACAAGCCCTCGAAATAGTGAGGGCTTAATATCGATGGTTTTCGTCAATGGCTTGCTGTTGGCGCATCCAGCACTTTCACCACGTCGTCGATCAGCGCCTTGCTCAACTCCTGCAAATACTGCGAGGCATAAGCGTGAAGATCAGGATCGCGCGAGACTGTGGAGTCGGCGGTCAGTAGTTTGGAGATGTGAAGCAAGTGTGAGGCGTGTGAGAGGGCGGCGATCACTGGAACACCATGATTGGTGCGGAACAGCGCCTGATTGGCCTGGAAGGAAAAGTGCGTAAGGCCTGGGGTTTTCAAATCGAGGTAGTCGGTCATTTCGTTTCACCTGCCGTACGGAAGGCGTGGAGTGAGGTGACCGGTGTGGCAGCGCGGCGGATTACGGATGGATCAATGACATTCATTTGTGAAACTCCCTGTATCAAATGAGAGCCGCCATTTTCGTTCTCAGGCGAAAGGGTGGCAGCTATGCGCAGGCTGAGAAACCGGAGATACAGGAACCCGGCAGACCCGAAGGTCTCCCACGCACAGCCGCCATAACACGTGAATGCGGACACTAAAAAAAGCGCCGGCAATTGTGGGTGGGGCGCTGGTGCGCCTGTATCTTACGCGGGTTCTCAGGCCCGGTCGCTGAATTGGCAGCGACGGGTTTGACGGTAGCTTGGGGAGTGGCAGGCGCGCAATCGTGGCCAGTAGTGGCTTTGCTTGGCTTGTCGTTACAACACATTTCTCAGGATTTAGCGGCGTGCGTTTTGTCGGTTACGACTTGCCCTTAGCCCTTCCTAAACACCAGAACGAGGAGATCAGCGATGGTCGATGAACTGGACCAATTCCAGCAGGATTTACTGGAGTCTGTACGTCAGATGAAGGCCGGTGAGGCCGCGCGCGTAACGCAGATGCTGCTCTCTGCGGCGGAGGAACAAAGCGTCGAGGCATCAAGCACTCTTGGACTGGGAAACCAGGTTGCCATTGACTCCGCCGGTTCAGTGAGCTGAGAAACGCTGCTCATGCAATTACACGTTTTATGGGCACGCCATAATTATTGCCAGTTCATAATTTGGCATAAAAGCGGAAATTCGCGCGTTTTGGGCAAAAGCTGTGCTTTGTGGGAGAAGGGCGTCAGGCGATTAGATCGACGTGTGCAGAGGGGAGAAGCTATTTTCACTGAGGGTGAAACTGCCAGGAATTTAAACACCCCAGAAACAACAAAGCCCCTGCATTTCTGCAGGGGCGTCGTTTTGTATGGTGCGGCACCAGACGAACGGTAGCGGTCAGTGGAGGTTATAAATGGGTCTGCCCCTTAATTTCCACACTAAGGTCTAGTTGCGACAATTAGTCCTTCAATCGACCTGTTTCTATTAAGTGACGCGTGTATCTGAGTGCCAGATACGCCATGACCAGGGTTACTCCAAGCCCTATCAAGAAGCACGATTGTTTCGCGTAAGGCAAGCCAGACAACACTTGATCGAGGTTTTGACTGACCGTTCCAACACTTCCAAATGCACATGCAATCGCGATGCAAAAAGCTAGGCCACGTGGCATGGTCAATTGCCTGTCGCGGAAAGCAATTGGCGTGAAAACGAAGTACAGGAAAACGAGACCGAACGAGGTCGCTAGCCTAACGAGCAATTTCCAATAGCTGGTGCTTTGTCTCGCCCGTCGATATACACGCCCAGCGCTGGGCTGAATACAAAGATCTCCCGACGAAGAATGAGACGAAACCTGCCAGCAAAGGGTGTGTCTTCGCCAAGAGCTGCGATCTCGCGGACGGTGTGATCAATCACAAAAAGCCTGCCGGATTTATCCCGGTCGAGACCCTGGCCAACTACGGAGAGTTCTCCCTCCTCGGGGGGCGTGAGACCGATGCCGCGGGAAACATCCCGCTGAAAAAAATCAGTGGTAGTGCTTTACCCGCCGCCCTAGGAACTCTCCTATTGGGTGGCGCTGGCGCCGCGGCTGCCTCTTGCGGCGGGCTGTGTACGGCTGGAGTTGCTGGGGGCGCGGGCGTTGCAACCGGCTCTGCTGCAACGGGGGCTGCTGGTGGTACCGGCGTTCTCACCGCCGGCGTGGCCGCTGGTACATTGGCGGGGATAGTCGCTCTATTGTGGCCGTCGAACCTTGGTGACAGTTCTCTCTACAACGAAGAACAGCTTCAGTCGCTGGCGAAGGCCCGCACACGCGTCCGCCTCCATGTTGAGGAGCAGGCCGACGGAACACTGAAGGGGTACGGGTACAACACCCAGAAGCGCAGTGACTGGGAAATGATTCCTGTCGTGCAATTTGTCCAGCAAGGATCTCAGCAAGTAGCCGACTTCGGCGACGGCGTAACCCTCATCTGGACGCCGGCGATTGACCCCTCGAGCACCTCCGGCATCCCGCCATTAGAGAGCGCACCTCAAGCGCCACAGATCTGGATCTACCCGCCGACCGAACAGGCCGACAGCATCATCGTCAGCCCGATCTACCCAGACCAATACAAAGACTTCATCCTCGTGTTCCCGGCCGATTCAGGTGTGCAGCCGCTGTACATTGTGATGAATGTTCGTAAAACCCCGGGCACAGTCACAGGACAGGGCGAAGATGTGTTTGGGATATGGCTCATTGGGGCTAGCTCGGGAATGGGCGTTCCAATTCCAAAAGACGTGGCAGATTCTCTGCGGGGACGAGAATTCAAGAGCTTCGACTCGTTCAGGGCCGCCCTCTGGAAAGCCGTTTCAGAGTCAGGCGCGGCGGATCAGTTCATCAAACAAAACGTCGGGCGTATGCGTAAAGGTAAGGCTCCACGCGTGCGCAAGGCCGATAGAGTCGGCGGCAGAATGTCATACGAACTTCACCACCTCGAGAAGGTATCCGAGGGAGGCGGCGTCTACGACGTAGATAATCTGCGAGTGAACACTCCGCGAAACCACATCGATATTCACCGGAACGAATAGGTCAGCCATGACAGACACACTACTGAAAAACAGCTTTTCGGAGTACACAGAGGCCGAGTTCATCGCCCTGCTGGAAGAACTCGCTATAGAAGATGAAGAGGCCGAAAACGATGATCGTGCTGACTTGCTGCTATTGCACTTCGAGAAAATCAGCGAACACCCAGCAGGCTCGGACCTGATCTATTATCCGGAGCCTGGTGCTGATAACTCCCCGAAGGGCGTCACGCAAATCGTGAAGGACTGGCGAGCGGCGCAGGGTTTGCCAGGGTTCAAGAGCGAGTAACAACTCGTCACGTCGTAGAGGTCACACAGTCAGTTCAAGGCCGGTGTCCACGTTTTGGTTAGATCCGGCGTGGATACCTTGGCGGTGACCATATGCGGTGACCACCAATGGTGACCGCTCTCCCTTGGTCACCGACGCACCAAATCCTCTTTGCCGAAACGCCCCACGGAAGGCTGGCGCCTAGTTCTGGCCGGCGTGCTTCGCGCAGTTCGTCGCGCATCTGGTCAGGGCGCGAAGTCATCGCCCGGCAAGTTTTCACGCACACGGGGAGCTGGAAACGCCTGTGAGAGCGAACTGTTTGGCGTTGGTGCGCAGTCAGGTACGCACGATTGGTGCGCGCCCTCCGATGCGTATCAGCACCAGGTTCGCACTTCTGGTTCGCACCCTCTTACGCGATCCAGGTACGAACCAGAGCGGAAGCCTGTAATCCAAAAGTTATGATTTCAATACGCGGTTTTCAACTGTAGTTTTCATGGTTTTGTAGTGGTTTCCACTGAAAATCGACTTATAAAAAGGGTAAAGTCTACAATCAGGACTTGCCACAAGGTAATCAAAAACCGCAGTGGTGCTAGCGTTGAACACAACATCTATCCGCTGATGCTTCGGTATCGAACCAGTACCCACCTCAAAGGAAAACCCGTAATGGATCTACATAACGAGTTCGAGAGCAGCAAATTTTTCCATCGCGCCCGTATCGATCGACGTGCCGCCGATGCCTTGGTCGGGTTGGCCGCTGGGATTGCGGCCGACGGTGTTGTGAACATCACAGAAGCGGTTTTTCTAAAGCAATGGTTGGAAAACAATCTCGCGCATCTGAATGATCCGGTGATCAATCTGCTGTATTCGCGTTTGGCGTGCATGCTTCAGGACGATGCTCTAGACAAGGATGAGTCCCTGGAGCTGCTTAACATACTGCGTGGTTTTTCTGGAGTGGACATTGAGGGAGCGAAGGTCGGCGGTGCTGTTGCCGTTGCTCCTACGGACCTTCCTTTCGATTCACCGCCCCCTGATTTGGTGTGGAATGGCCGGATGTTTGTATTTACGGGTGTCATGGCCTTTGGGCCGCGTAAAGATTGTCAGGCGCTGGTCGAAGAACGAGGTGGTTTGATTGGGGGCGGTGTGAGTAAGAAGGTGCATTACCTGGTGGTCGGTAGCGTGGGTAATGAGCAGTGGCGCCACAGCACTTATGGAACGAAGATCATGAAGGCAGTGGAGTTGCGGGAGGCAGGAGCTTCGATTTCCATTGTGGGTGAGGATCATTGGCAAAAGATGCTGTTTGGTTGAGGTTGCTTCGTTTTCTGGTGCCTTGGAAAGTCAGCCCTTTGTCTTGGTTATCAGATCGTCGTTGGGTTTGACGGACTCATCGCGAGCAGGCTCGCTCTCACGGATTCCAGTGTGTGGACAAAAAGTGGACGTACCAGAAACAACAAAGCCCTCGTATTTCTACGAGGGCTTTGTTTTGTATGGTGCCGGCACCAGGAGTCGAACCCGGGACCTACTGATTACAAGTCAGTTGCTCTACCAACTGAGCTATACCGGCGTGTGGGCGACGATTATAGCGACTGGGAAGATCCTGTAAACCCCTGAATTCAGACTATTTTTGCATTCGCTCGAATCAAGCCCTGCGCAGCACATTTCGCAGCGTTTGCACCGCCTTCACTGTGCGGCTGTTTTGCAGGGCCGACAGTTGTGCTTCGGCCTGTTCGGCGCGTTGCAGAGCGTTGGCCAGTTGTTGGGCGGTGTCGAGTTCGCTGGCGCTGATCGGGTGTGCGAAGGCGTGGCCTTTGCACAGTTGGAAGTTGTCGAGGTTGCACGGCGGGATGTCGAAGGCGGGTTTGAGCTTGAGGTATTCGTCGGCGAGGAACCAGGTGTTGAGGCCGTCGAACAGGATCGCTTGATAACCGGCGTCGGTGACCAGCGGTTCCCAGGTGTGGTCGCGTTGCCATGGGGTTTCGATGACGATGATCCAAGGTCGCAAGCGCGTGAAGTCCATGCCGCGCAGGACGCTCTCTTCGTGGCCTTCGACGTCGATTTTCAGAAAGTGGATTGGCCGGTCGGCGGCATATTGTTCGCAGATCGATGTGAGGGTGCGCGACTTTACGGTGAGGTTGCGCACGTCCATGCCCTGATCTTTGTATTGCTGGGCGATCGCCGGGTCGGCGGTGGACAGGCCGGTGTCGGGGATGGCGTAGAAGGTCATTTCGCCGGGCTGATCGCTGGCGATGCATTGCACATTGAGGTCGCGCGGACGCTGCTGGCAGAGGGCGTCGTAGTAGTTCTGCATCGGTTCGACGTTCACGCCTTGCCAGCCGTGATCGTAGAAGGCTTTGGTGACCGAGTCGTGATTCGGGTCGTTGGCACCGACATCGATATAGAAGCCCTGTTCGACTTGCTTGAGAGCACGCCACAAGCGGACGTCTTCGAAATTCTGTGCATAAGAAATGAACGTCACGGTCGCTTCCTGTCGGTTTGATTTGTGCTTGTCGGGACGCGTGCTGGCGGCACGTTGTGGCCTTGTATAGCAAGGCTGACAGGACGCCGCAATGATTCGCGGCTAACGGGGGAATTTCGGCGGTTATGTCGTTTTGATTGGCGGCTTATGCACAACTGGCTGGCCTGAAACCGTGCTTAGGCGGATTTTTGTGGACGCGTTCTCATTTTGTTCGCAAATCCCTGTTTTATCGGTTTTTTATTAATGTGAACAAAAAATGACCAGGGTGGTTAATGCCCCGAAACAGCCGTAATTATTGGATCCGAACGAAATTCATCAACAGAGTTATCCACAGGGCGGCGATGAATTATTCGCGTTCGGCCAATAGCAGCAGGTTCCGAGGGGTGAGGGGTGTTTCGCAGAAACTGCCAAGGCGTACGGCGTAGCCCTGTTCGACGAGGAAGAGTGCCCGATCCAGAGTCAGCCATAGCTCCAGCGGTCGTCGGAATAATCCGCGCAACAACTCCAGGTTGCGAACTTCGGCCAACCGCTGCCAACCGGCAGCTTCCAGTGCCGACCAATCTGGCGTACCGACTGTGGATAACTGTTTGAGAGCGGCTAGATCGCGACAGTAATCGGCGAACGGTTTATCCAGCCAGGCACTGGGTAGCGAAGGTGTCGGCCAATATTCGTCGAGGCCGCGCAATTGCCGTTGCAGCAGGTCGAACGCCAGTCGTCGGGCCATGGAGGTGTCGCGCTGACGTCGCACTCGCGCGCCGGCCGTGACGGTTTCGCTCATTGGCAGGGCCAGATCTTCCTGCGACAGCTGTAGAGCGGATTTCAAACCGGCGCAGGACAATGCCTGATAGGTGGCGCGATTGATCCGGTTGTAACAGCACGGGGCGATGGCCAGTTGTTTGCAGCCGCTGGCGGAGGCGAGTTGCATCAGGCGCACATGCAGATCGCCGCAGGCGTGTAAGGCGACCGGTGTGTTGGGCGTTCAACACAGTCGCTGCATCTGCCGCCAACACATCCTGCTCGACATGCAAGGCATGCAGACGATGGCGCTGGCTCAGCGCCTGACCGCTGGCAACCAACGCCGGATCGTACTCAACACACGTCAGTTGTTGCCCTTCACACAACAGGCGTCGACCCAAGTGCCCCTTGCCGGAACACCAGTCGAGCCAATGCGTCGGTTGCGAGGCAAAAGACAGACGACTGGCAAACGCTTCAATCTGCAGCCACTTGCGCCCCGGCACATCGACATTCAAGCGATGGCCCGCAGCTTCCAGCGCATGCCCGGGCAACTCACCGACAGCGCTCAGCTCAGCCGATATCGCCGCCAGTGAGGCAAAAGGCTCCGGCGCATCCACAAGATCAGCAGGTTGGTTGTGTGCGTTTTCCGCATCGTCCAGCGACCGTCCGCGTAGCCACAAGGCCAACTCCGGGTAGGACGCTTCCCAGGCCAGCGAAAGATGCGTGAAAGGTCGAGGTTTCCACAGCGCTTGATGCGTTGTGAGAAACGTATCCAGCGCCGTGAAGCGGGCGAGCAGGTCCTCGCCCGTCAGCACGTGGGAAGTGTCAGCGCCCTTGGCAGGCATCGACGCGCAGCCAGCGCTCCAGCAGCTTGAAGCCGCGCACCAGCACGTAGGACATCAGCAAATAGAACACGCCCGCGGCGAAGAAGATCTCCACCGGCAGGTAGGTACGGGCAATGATCGTGCGGGCCATACCGGTCAATTCCAGCAGGGTCACGGTGCTGGCCAGGGCGCTGGCCTTGAGCATCAGAATCACTTCGTTGCTGTAGGCCGGCAGGCCAATGCGCGCTGCGCGGGGGAGGATGATGTAGAACATCGCCTTGGGTTTGGACATGCCCAAGGCCCGCGCCGCTTCGATTTCGCCCGGTGGAATCGCCTGAATCGCGCCGCGCAGGATCTCGGCGATGTACGCGGCGGTGTGCAGGGTCATGGTGGCGGTGGCGCACCAGAACGGATCGCGCAGGTACGGCCACATCGGGCTGTTACGGACGGCGTCGAACTGCGCCAGCCCGTAGTAGACCAGGAACAACTGAACCAGCAACGGTGTGCCACGGAAAAAGAAGATGTAGGCGTAGGGCAACGCGCGCACGTACCACCGCTTCGAAGATCGGGCGATGCCCAGCGGAATGGCCAGCAGCAGACCGGCGATCACGGCGATGGCCACCAGTTCCAGAGTCAGGGTCGCGCCCTGCGCCAGTTTCGGCAGCCATTTGATGATGACTTCCCAGTTCATTGGGTGCTCCTCGCGAAGCCGCGAGCGGCGCGTTTTTCCAGCAAGTGCATGCCGGTCATTGCCAGCACGGTCAGGCCCAGATACATGAGCGCGGCGACCATATAGAAGGTGAAGGGCTGTTTGGATACGGTCACACCGATCTGCGCGTGACGCATGATTTCTTCCAGGCCGATCACTGACACCAGTGCGGTGTCTTTCATCAGGATCATGAACAGGTTGCCCAGGCCCGGCAGGGCGATGCGCCACATCTGCGGCATGATCAGCCGGGTGAAGATCCGCCATTTCGACAGGCCCAGGGCCACGCCGGCCTCACGGTGACCTTTGGGAATGGCGAGGATCGCGCCACGAAACACTTCCGTGGCGTAGGCGCCGAAACACAGGCCCAGCGCAATCACACCGGCGGCGAAGGCACTGAGTTCCAGGTCGGGATTGCCGAAGAACTCACCGAGGGCGCGCATCAGGTTGACCGTACCGAAGTAGATCAATAGCACCCAGAGCAATTCCGGGACACCACGCACCAGCGTTGAATAAAAGCCGCCAAGCCATTGCAGCGGCTTGTACGGGGAAGTCTTGGCCAAGGCGCCGAGCAGACCGAGCACCAGCCCGAGGCACAGGGCCGAGAGTGCCAGTTTGACGGTCATCAGCGCGCCAGCGGCGAGCGCCGGGCCGAATCCGTAGAGGTCGATAATCATGGATTTCTGTTCAAATCGCGGCAGGCAGGGCCGGGAGCCGACGCCGTCGGATCACGGCGTCAGTCCGGCAGGTCAGGATCAGTAGATGCTGAACGGGAAGTACTTGTCGTTGATCTTCTTGTAGGTACCGTCAGCGACGATTTCCTTCAACGCAGCGTTCAGCTTCTCGCGGATCGGGTCGCCTTTACGCACAGCGATACCGATCTTGTCGCTTTCTTCCACCGGGTCGCCTTTGAATTCGTAGGCTTTGCCGGCTTCGCTTTTCAGCCATTCGTAGTTGACGTATTTGTCAGCGAGGATGCCGTCCAGACGACCGGACGTCAGGTCCAGGTAGGCGTTTTCCTGGGTGTCGTAAAGTTTCAGTTCGACGTCCGGCATGTTGTCTTCCATGAAGGTGCCGGCCAGGGTCGCGCGTTGGGCGCCGATCACTTTGCCTTTCAGAGAGTCTTTGTCGGTCTTGAACTCTTTGTCTTTCGGCGCGATGAATTGCAGTTTGTTGGAGTAGTACGGGTCGGTGAAGTCCACCGCGCCTTTGCGCTCGTCGGTGATCGACATCGAGGAGATCAGGAAGTCGAACTTCTTGGCGTTCAGGGCCGGGATGATGCCGTCCCAGTCGGACGTGACCACGGTGCACTCGACTTTCATCTTCGCGCACAGGGCGTCGCCGATGTCTTTGTCGAAGCCGACCACGTTGCCGCTGGCGTCTTTGTTGTTGAACGGCGGGTAAGCCGCTTCGATGCCCATCTTCAGGGTTTCAGCCATGGCACCGGCGCTGAATGCGAGGGTGACGGCCGCAGCCAGGAAGACCTTTTTATAGTTCTGCATGCATGTTGCTCCGTTAGCGGTTGCTGGACATGAATTGTTTGCAGCGCGCCGAAAGCGGGTTTTCGAACACCTGCTGTGGCGATCCTTGCTCTTCCACCAGGCCCTGGTGAAGGAACACCACTTCGCTGGAGACCTGACGGGCGAAGCCCATTTCGTGGGTCACGAGCAGCATGGTGCGGCCTTCTTCGGCCAATGCGCGGATGACACTAAGTACTTCCTGAACCATTTCCGGGTCAAGGGCGGAGGTGGGCTCGTCGAACAGGATCACCTTGGGCTGCATCGCCAGCGTGCGGGCGATGGCCGCGCGTTGTTGCTGACCGCCGGACAATTGCGCCGGGTAGGCGTGGCGCTTGTCGGCGATGCCGACCTTGGCCAGCAGCGCTTCGGCGACTTCGATTGCCTCGGCTTTGCTCTGGCCGAGTACGCGGCGCGGGGCTTCGATGATGTTGTCGAGCACGCTCATGTGCGGCCACAGATTAAAGTTTTGAAACACAAAACCAATCTCTGAGCGCAGGCGGTTGATCTGCTTGCCGTCAGCGGCAACCAGTTCGCCATTCTTGGCGGCCTTGAGCTTGAGTTCTTCTCCGGCCACCAGAATCTGGCCCTGATGCGGGTTTTCCAGAAGATTGATGCAACGCAGGAACGTGGACTTGCCGGAACCGGAGGAACCGAGGATCGAGATCACATCGCCGTCGCGGGCGGTCAGCGAGATGCCTTTAAGCACCTCAAGCTTTCCGTAGCGTTTGTGCAAGTTACGGATTTCAAGCGCGGGCGTGGCCTCAGCCATGTGCGTTCCTCATATATGTTGCGCTCCTGCTGTTGGTTGGCCTTCCTGGCGAGGCGGCCAAGCTAGCATAGCGTTTCAATGGCAGCCAACAGCGCTACGAGCGGTAAACGGATGGCGTGTGGCAGGTTGTCGCATTGGCGCAGCAGACTGTCGCCCCATCAACAACCGAACGGGTGTTTAAACGTGGATTCCCGTGGGTGTCGCGTAAAAAAAGGCGCGATGTTGCCAGCTTTGGCGGGGTGTTGGAAGCGCTATCCGGCCGAACGTTCCTGATTCGCCCTTTTATTGTGCATCCCACACTTTTCAAGTGTGTTTTTGGTGCGCTGATTCGTCTTGAAAGTGAGTCGCAGGGTAACGTTCTGGCGAATTGCCATTGTTCTCAATGACTTGCGATGACCGTCCGGTCGCGCGCAAAGCCGCGGCAGCAAAGAGGTTGAAACATTTTGGCGCAAATATTGCGTGCAGAATAAGGAACGCCCTGTTGGATTCTTTTTACGAGAAAGAACAAACCAGACAGGCCGGACGCAATCGCTTTCCTCGCAAAGGTAGTTTCAATGAGCAGTACCCCAAGCTCCAACGGCCTCGAACAGGGGCTCAAACCGCGTCATGTGACCATGTTGTCGATCGCCGGTGTGATCGGCGCCGGTCTGTTCGTTGGCTCCGGCCACGCTATCGCCGCCGCCGGCCCCGCTGTGCTCTTGGCCTATGCCGCCGCCGGCACCCTTGTGGTGCTGGTGATGCGTATGCTCGGTGAAATGGCGGTTGCATCGCCGGACACCGGCTCGTTCTCGACGTACGCCGACCGTGCCATCGGGCACTGGGCCGGTTTCACCATCGGCTGGTTGTACTGGTGGTTCTGGGTGCTGGTGATTCCTCTGGAAGCCAACGCCGCCGCGACCATCCTGCACGCGTGGTTCCCAAGTGTGGGGATCTGGGCATTTGCACTGGTCATCACGCTGCTGTTGACCGTCACCAATCTGTTCAGCGTGAAGAATTACGGCGAGTTCGAATTCTGGTTCGCCCTGATCAAAGTGCTGGCGATCATCGGCTTCATCGCCCTCGGTCTCGCGGCGATCTTTGGCTACCTGCCAAACAGCCAGGTCAGTGGCGTTTCGCACCTGTTCGACAGCGGTGGCTTCCTGCCTAACGGCATGGGCGCGGTGCTGGGCGCGATCCTGACCACCATGTTCTCGTTCATGGGTACCGAAATCGTGACCATCGCGGCCGCGGAATCGAAGAACCCGGGCAAACAAATCTCCAAGGCCACCAACTCGGTGATCTGGCGGATCGGCCTGTTCTACCTCGTATCGATCTTCATCGTTGTGGCTTTGGTGCCATGGAACGATCCGACCCTGGCCAACCTCGGTTCCTACCAGACTGTGCTTGAGCGCATGGGCATCCCGAACGCGAAAATGATCGTCGACATCGTGGTGCTGGTCGCTGTCACCAGTTGCCTGAACTCGGCCCTCTACACGTCGTCGCGCATGTTGTTCTCACTGGGCAAACGCGGTGATGCGCCCGCCATGTCGACTCGGGTCAACAAAAGCGGTACGCCTTACTGGGCGGTGATGCTGTCGACCGGTGCGGCGTTCCTGTGCACCTTCGCCAACTATGTGGCGCCGGCGGCCGTGTTCGAGTTCCTGCTGGCCAGCTCCGGCGCGATCGCACTGCTGGTGTACCTGGTGATCGCGTTCTCGCAACTGCGTATGCGCAAGCAGCGCATGGCTCGCGGCGAGAAAATCGTCTTCAGCATGTGGCTCTTCCCGGGCCTGACCTACGCGGTGATCATCTTCATCGTCGCGGCTTTGACCATCATGCTGTTCCAGGAAGCCCACCGCGTGGAAATCCTTGCGACCGGCCTGCTGAGCCTGCTGGTGGTGGCTACCGGTTTGCTGGTGGCGCGTCGGCGTCGTCACGAGAAGTTGAGCGCAGCTGTGGCTCGCTGAGTGTTCTGACTCCACGTCAAACGTTGCTCGCCCACAGAGACGACCGCCATCAGAGATGATCGCGGTCGTTTTTACTTGGCAATTTGATGGACACAGTGGTGGCTAAATAGTAGCCTGCGCGACGAATATGTATCTCGCTGTTGCGGGATGCGATGGAGTTTCAGGACATGGATTGTTCGACGCCCTCAGCCTTTCTGGCTAAAGCTTACGATTCTTCCTTGTCTGCTCCCTCATCTGACGCTACGTACAGATGCGATTTTGCGTGCTTGCCGTTAAAAAGAGCTGCATGGAGTTAGCCCGGCCGTTCAGCCAACTCATTGGGGCTTCAAGGAGATAAGCATGGCGTTTACATCGGTTGTGTTCAAAAACCCTAACACCGGTGCCATGAAAGAAGCGCCAATCGGCTTCTCGTGGACCGTGTTTTTCTTTGGTTTTTTTCCGCCATTGTTCCGTGGTGATATCAAGTGGGCTGCGATCATGTTTCTCGCGGCGAGCTTCACTCTGGGCTTGAGCAATATCGTGTTCATGTTCATCTACAACAAGCTGTACGTGCAGGACTTGATCGCTGCAGGCTACAAGGCTCAATCCATCGCCAAGGGTGAACTGGATTACGCCGCAGCCAAGCTGGGCATTGAAATCCCGCGCCTGAGCGTTGCCGCAGCCTAAGGTTCAACGCTTCGATCAGGCAAAAAAACGGGCGCAATCATGACTGATTGCGCCCGTTTTTTTTTTGCCTGAGATTTCAGCGTTTCAGACTGACTCGTCTTTGGCTTCGGCGGTATCGAGCGACTTGCCGTAAGTGTCCAGCGCAATCCCGAAGTCCGTGATGAACTGCGGTTCGGTCAGCCAGACCTGGGCTGTCTCGATGTCCATGCCATCGGCCCACATGCGGTAGTCGATCAACATGTCGGCGGCCAGATGGGTGGCGGCCATGCCTTCGTTTTCGGCGTTCTCCATGTCCAGCAGGTCGGGGTGGTCGACGATGATGAACGCCAGTTCTCTGAGCAGCGTCAGCAGCATCTCGTTACGGCTGACCGCTTCGGCGTCGCGCATTTTGCTGAACATCGCCAGGGTGTATTCCGGGATCGGCTCGGCGAGGTGGCCGAGGTCGTCCTCCTGCTCCAGCGGCTTGCGGCCAACCATACGGATTTGCTTGGCTTTGGCCTTGGCGCGTTTGGCGCGTTTTTGTTGCTTGTTCAGGGATGCCATGGGAACTCAGTTCTTCTGTTGGGTTTGTGCGGCGATTGCGTCGGACGCCGCCACATAGTCGGCCTGGAAGGCCGGCGATTCAATCCACGCCAGCGCGCCGGCTTCGTCGGTGTCCTGCGACCACTGGCGATACTCGATCAGCGCGGCGAGGATGAAGTCCATCGCGCCTTCTTCGCCTTCCTGCTCGTAGACCAGTTCCAGCAGCGGGTCTTCGAGGAACGCGGCGCACAGGGCTTGCTGGCTGATCTTCTCGGCGTCGATCATTTTCTTGAACAGCTCGGTCAGGTCCACTGATTCGAAATCAATGCGGTCATCGTTCGGATCCAGTTCGACCGGCGCCTCGGCGCGTTTGGTGCGGTTCTGCTTGGCCTTGGTCTTGGCCCGGGCGGCGCGTTTTTGCTGCTTGTTGGCGGAGGCCATGATGTGTTCCATCGTGCGTTGGAGGGGCTCAGCTGCGCGGCAGGTGCCGTCCGGGTGTGTCGGGGGCCAGTTCGCCGGTATGCAGCCAGGTCAGAGCGATGGGCCATAGTGTGGCTTGGTATGCGCTGCGAAAAAAGGCGAAATGTCCGACTTGTTGTTCGCCGATGTCCTGCGGCTCGATGCGCAAGTGTGTTTTTGGCGCGTTGCTGAAGTAGTCGAGCAGACGTTCGATGGCACGCAACCGTGCCGTAGCGATAATCCATTCGCATGGAATGGACGCAGGTACAATCCCGCGCCTCATGTTTTGTGACGTAAGGGAGCGCTGGTTTGAAAGGAATTTTGCGTATTGGCTCAGTAGCCAGTCTGGTTTTGATGTTGGCCGGTTGTGGAACGATGATCGGGCGATTGAACGGTGACTCTGCAGAGCCTTACTACAAAGGCGTCGATGGCAACTTGCACTTGCTTGGCGTGAGAGGAGGGGACGGCATGCCACATGCTGTCATCTGCTACTTCATGATCGTCTGCCCGCTGATTACAGTCGTATCTCTGCCGGTAGACGCTGCTTTGGACACGGTCTTGCTGCCGGTCGATTACGTCAACACTCTTTGAATGCGACCTGTGCTTAGCGTTGGCGCTTGCCTTTGGGTTTTTCCACAGGCTCCTGCACTTTGCGATAAACCCACAGCCCGAACACCCCGATAACCAGCAGAAATACAGTACCGATGCTTTGCCAAACGAACTCGAACCAAAACCGCCGAGGTTGCAGGGCCAGGGTGTAGGTGCTGCGCGGGCCGCGATTGTTGGTGGTGATGGAGCCAGTGACCCAGCTGTCGATCAGCATGTAGATCGATGCGCCGATGGCGAAAGCAATCATCACGGCAACGAACACTGTCAGCCAGTAAGTTGCGCGGCTTGGGCGATACGGCGGCGGATGTGGCAGGGGTATGCGGGTTCGTTTCTGGTTCATCGACGGGGCGACCCTCTTCCGTAAGGGGGGGCAAGTTATCGCGAATCCAGAGGTCGATAACAGTCCTCATCAAATCGCAGGCATAAAAAAACCCTGAATCTTGCGATTCAGGGTTTTCGGTATTTGGTGCCCAGAGACGGAATCGAACCGCCGACACGGGGATTTTCAATCCCCTGCTCTACCGACTGAGCTATCTGGGCAACGGGGCGCATTAAAAGGGTTTTTCGGATTCTCGTCAACGACTTTTTTAAAATTTCTTAAATTAATTCCGTTGCTTACGACCCGCCCCCCGATTTTGCGGGGTTACTCGGCTGGCGGAACGTAGCCTTCGGCTTGGGCGTATTCCTCGCCGGAGAAGTACTTGTCCATTTCGCCCTGAAGATATTTGCGGTCTTCGGCGTTCATCATGTTCAGGCGTTTTTCGTTGATCAGCAGGGTTTGGTGTTTTTGCCAGTCGTCCCAGGCCTTGGCCGAGACGTGGTCAAAAATATCCTGACCTTTGGCGCCCGGGAACGGAGGGCGCTCCTGAGCGGGTAATTCTTTTTTGTACTTGCGGCACATTACGGTGCGGGTCATGGCGACTCTCCTGTATTCAATACGGCGGCCGCGCGTTCGAGCAAGGTTTTGACCGGGGCGGCGAGGCCCAGGCGCGGCGGGGTGGCGAGGTTATACCAGAGCCAGTCGGCCTCGGCCACGTGATGGCTGGCCTCCTGCACCTGAACCAGCCAGGGTTCGATGGATAACTGGAAGTGGCTGAACGTGTGGACAAGATCGGGCAATGCTTGTTGCTCGCCCAGCGCCAGTGAGTGTTGATCGGCCAGATGTTGCAGGTCGTCGAGGTTATCGAGTTCCGGCAGGCTCCACAAACCGCCCCACAAGCCTGTGGACGGGCGGCGATAAAGCAGAATCGCACCGTCGCCATTGGCGAGCATCGGCATCAGCGTGCGTTTCTGCGGGATGGATTTGCGTGGCTTGGGAATCGGGTAGCGAGTTTCCAGACCCAGCATGTGCGCCTCGCAGCCACGTTCCAGCGGGCACAGCAGGCAACTCGGCTTGCTGCGCGTGCATAGCGTCGCACCGAGATCCATCATCGCCTGAGTGTAGGCGTTGACCCGATCGTGCGGCGTAAAGCGCTCTGCGTTGGCCCACAGCTGTTTGGCGACCTTCGGCTCGCCCGGATAACCCTCTTGCGCGGTAAAACGCGCCAGCACGCGTTTGACGTTGCCGTCGAGGATCGGCGCGCGCAGGCCCATGCTGATGCTGGCGATGGCGCCAGCCGTGGACAGACCGATGCCCGGCAAATCCGTGAGCTTTTCGACATCACGCGGAAACTCGCCACCGTACTGGCTGACGACGATTTTTGCGGTCTTCTGCAAATTGCGCGCGCGGGTGTAGTAACCCAGGCCCGTCCACAGGTGCAGCACTTCGTCTTCCGGCGCTTCGGCCAGGGCTTCGACGGTCGGCAGCGCGGCCATGAAACGGTCGAAGTAATTGAGCACGGTGCTGACCTGCGTCTGCTGCAGCATGATCTCCGACACCCACACCCGATACGGGTTGATGTCTTGCTGCCAGGGCAGATCGTGGCGGCCGTGGCGGTCGAACCAATCCAGCACCGCCGTGGAAAACTGCTCCGCTTTCATCGCTTGAACAGCCCCTTCAATGCGTTTTTCAATTCCGGACTGACCTTGTCGCCCAGTTTCTCTTCGATTTTTTCGCTGAGCTTGTCGCCGGCCAGTTTGGTCGCGACCTGGCCGAGTCGTTCGTTGTCGATGCGACAAGCCTTGGCGCCCAGTTCCAGAGGGCCACGGCAGCGCAGCGGCCACTCGATACCGACGAATTTGTCACCCACCTGACAGGCCGGGTCGGGCATAGCGCTGGTGTCGCCCTCGACGATGATGCCAACGCGATAATCCATGCCCAGCACGCGCAGGTCGATGTCGCCGTCGCCGTTGACGGTCAAGCCGGGGATGCGCACTTTCAGGTCGGGGTTGCTGGCGATGCCGTTGCGCAACGTCAGGTTGCCTTTGAGTTCCTGGAACGGTGTGTCCTTGCCCCTTGGCTCGCCGCTGAGGGTTTTGCGGTTGAGGGTGGCGATGCCTTTGCACAGTTGCTGTTCAAGGTTGGCGTTGAGCAGCACGCCGTTGTTGATCACGAAACTGGCGTTGCCGTTGAGTGAGTCAATCAGTGCCTGCTGGCTGTTGCCGCTGCCAGTGACGTTGCTGTTGAGGGTTACCAGACCTTTGACCGGCGGGTTCTTGCCTTGGCTCTCAAGGATTTTTTCCACCGGCACACGGTTGATTTTGGTCTGCATGTTCAGCACGGGTGCGCTCGGACGGACGTCGAGTGTGCCTTTGGCTTCGAAAGTGCCGTTGTACAGTTCGCCGCTCAGATTGGTCAGGGTCAGCAGGCCACCCTGGCCGTTGGCCTTGAGCGAAGCGTTCTGGATGGGCAGTTTGTCGAGCGTCAGTTGGCCGAAGGTCAGGTCGGCATCCACGTCGAGCTTGGCCAGACGTTCCACCGGCAGCAGGCGCTCGGTGCTCCAGGCGCTTTTGCTCGGTTTGTCCGGCAGTGGCGTCGTGCCGCCGCCGGCCACGGCATTGGCTTCGGTACTGGCGACTTCAGCCTGACGCACTTGCGTGGCGCTTGTGGCCTGAGCCGATTTCGGCGGCAGGTAGCGGTCAACGTTGAAGGTGTCAGCCTTGAGCGTCGCCCGCAGCGATTGCTTGGCAAAGTCGTCGACGGCGATTCGGCCGCTGAAGCTGCTGTCGTCGAGTTTCAGGTTGATGTTGTCGAACGCGACGCTGGTTGGCGTGGCGGACACGCGGCTGACCAGTTCGACCTTGCTCAGGCTGCCTTCAGCCATGGCTGGCAGGATCTGGCCGATGCTGTCGACGAATTTTGCTAGATCGAACTGGGCGATCGAGAGGCCGCCAGTGATCTGTGGGGTCTTGTCGAGGTTGTTGGCTTTCAGTTCGCCCAAGGCGCGCAACTGGTTGGCGGAGATTTTGATCCCGGTCCATTCGGCGACGTTTGCTGCTTTATCGAGCAACATCTGGCCCTGAGCGGAGAAGGTCATGGCTTTGCCTTGCAGCGGATCGCCGGTCAGTTCACCGGAGAGCTTCAAGTCTTCGAACTTGTAGCGCTGCAGCGCGCGCTCAATGCGCAGTTCACCATTGAGTTCGGTGCGTACCCGTAGCATTGGCTGATTGGTGCTGAGAAATGCGGTGGCCTTCAGCGGAATATTGGTCGAATCGTGCACCGCGCCGGTGCTCAATTGGATGCTTTCGGCGCTGAACTGCTTGCCGGTCTGCTCGTCGTTGTACTCAACGCGGGCGTTGTTGACGGTCAGGCTGTCGATGTCGAGCCGGATCGGCTGCGGTGGTTTTTCCGCTTTGGCGGTTGTCTCGGCAGCGGGTTCGCTGGCAGGCGGCGGGCTGCCCGCCGGTGCGGCGGCTGTCGGCAGCTTGCCGATGTCTTCCCAGTTGCCGTGGCCGTTCTTGTCGCGGTTCAAGCGCAGGTTGAGGCCTTCGACGCGCACGTCGCTCATCTGCACTTCGCGGCGCAGCAGCGGCAGCACGCGCACGGACAGGCCGAGCATCTGCAGGTCAGCAAACGGTTCGGCAGGCTTGATCAGGGTTGCAACGCTGGCGTCGTGCAATTCCAGCCCGAGCCACGGGAACAGGCTCCAGCCGATATCGCCATTGAGCGTCAACTCGATGTGGGCCTTGTCGCGGGCTATCTGGCGGATCTCGTCTTTGTAGTCATTGGGATCAAAGAGGTGGGTCAGGGCAAAACCTGCCGCCACAATGATCAGCAACAGCCCGAGAAGTACCAGACCCAGGATTTTGCCGAACGCTTTCATGGGCGAGTCCTTGTAGTTAGTCGAATTCGTAATTTAGCCGGGGAGTATAGCGCCGCATCTGCCCGGTTCGGTGTGAAGCTATGTTGCCAGCACCTCCAGCGGCACAGGCAACGTGGCGGCGGTGGCCTGAGTTTGAAGATGTCCGGCGGGTGCCGGCAGGCGCAGTCCGGCCTCCGCTTGCGACGCCATTTTCTGCGCTTGGTTCACCCATCGTTCAGCGACGCCACGGCGTGGGGTAACTTTTCGCACGCACAAATGGAACAGATACCAGACGCTGCCGTGCCTTTGCAGGCGTCCCGTGCCGAGTAAGCGGTGATTGAAACGTCCGGCAATAAATGAACCCCCAGCCAAGGCGCTTTCGATCAGATGAACTCCTCCGGAAAACGGCGCAAACAGCGATTCGGGAACATCGCGGCAGGTTTTCTGCAAGTCCTGCTGATCCTGATAACGGACGTTTTCAAGGGTTTGAAGGATGACCGGCATGGCGTTATCGGCAAGAAATGCTTTGTGCAAGAGATCAGACAACTGAAAAAAGGTGATATCAGTTTGGTTTTTCTGTCATCTGCAAATGGTAACCTTCGCGCGTTCGTCCGTCCTTCTGCGACTTAACGTCGCGCCTTCAGGGAGCTTCACCTTAAAAAACGGTCGTGCCTGCGTGCATAAGGCCGAGGGTGAGCAGTGGCTGGCGAACCATTCTAATAATTGGGGGATACACAATGAGCACGAGCATAACGGCGGACGGCTTCAAAGCCGACCAGCCCGCGTTCCTGTCCAAGGAGCGCATCATCGCCAAGCCCGGTTTCAACCGCTGGCTGGTGCCACCGGCCGCCTTGGCCATCCACCTGTGCATCGGCATGGCCTACGGCTTTTCGGTGTTCTGGTTGCCGCTGTCCAAGGCGCTGGGCATTACCGCTCCGGTGGCTTGCGCACCGGACATGAGCTTCATCGCACAAGTTTTTTCCTCGCAATGCGACTGGCCGATCTCGATGCTCGGCTGGATCTACACCCTGTTCTTCATCTTCCTCGGCTGCTCGGCAGCGATCTGGGGTGGCTGGCTTGAACACGCCGGGCCGCGCAAGGCGGGTGTTGTATCGGCGTTGTGCTGGTGCGGCGGTCTGCTGATTTCGGCGCTGGGTATCTATACCCACCAGATCTGGCTGATGTGGATCGGCTCCGGTGTGATCGGTGGTATCGGCCTGGGTCTGGGCTATATCTCGCCAGTGTCGACCCTGATCAAGTGGTTCCCGGACAAGCGCGGCATGGCGACTGGCATGGCGATCATGGGTTTCGGTGGTGGCGCGATGGTGGGTGCACCGTTGGCAACGGCACTGATGAGTCACTTCGCCTCGCCTGAAAGTGTCGGTGTGTGGCAGAGCTTTGCGGTCATGGCAGCGATCTACTTCGTGTTCATGATCGGTGGCGCCCTGGCCTACCGCGTACCGCCAACCGGCTGGAAGCCTGAAGGCTGGACCGCTCCGGCGAAAAAAGCCTCCAACTCGATGATCACCCACCGTCACGTACATGTGAATGTGGCGTGGAAAACCCCGCAATTCCGTTTGGTGTGGCTGGTGCTGTGCCTGAACGTGTCGGCCGGTATCGGCATCCTCGGCATGGCTTCGCCGCTGCTGCAGGAAGTGTTCGGCGGCAAGTTGCTGGGTGTTGACGTGCCGTTTGGTCAACTGGACGCCGGGCAACTGGCTTCGATTGCCGCGATTGCTGCCGGTTTCACCGGTCTGCTGAGCCTGTTCAACATCGGCGGCCGGTTCTTCTGGGCTTCGTTCTCGGACTACCTGGGTCGCAAGAACACTTACTTCGTGTTCTTCGCCCTCGGTTTTGCGCTGTACGCGCTGATCCCCAACCTCGGCCACCTGGGCAACGTTGCGCTGTTCGTGGCGGCGTTCTGCATCATTCTGTCGATGTACGGCGGTGGTTTCGCGACCGTCCCCGCGTATCTGGCCGACCTGTTCGGCACGCAAATGGTCGGTGCGATCCACGGTCGTCTGCTGACTGCCTGGGCTGCGGCCGGTGTACTCGGCCCGGTGCTGGTGAACTACCTGCGTGAGTATCAGTTGAGCATCGGCGTTGAACGCGCGGCCGCTTACGACATTACCCTGTACATCCTCGCAGGCCTGTTGGTCTTGGGCTTCCTGTGCAATCTGATGGTGCGCCCGGTGGCCGACAAGTACTTCATGTCCGACGCCGAACTGGCTGCCGAACAGGCGCTGGGTCACGACAAAGGTGCTGATGGGACCACCGTTCTGGAGTGGAAGGCCGCCCCGGGCAGCAAGCCGCTGGCGATTGCTGCGTGGCTGGCGGTAGGTATTCCGTTGGCGTGGGGTGTGTGGGTGACCCTGCAGAAGACAGCGGTACTGTTTCACTGAGTCAATGGCCTGAGATCTCTCAGGCCAGCACTTACTTCTGTGGGAGCGGGTTTGCTCGCGAAGGCGTTCTGTCCGTCGACATCAATGTCGGCTGATCCAGCGCTTTCGCGAGCAAGCCCGCTCCCACAGTTGTTTTGGGGGGCCTGCAATGGCTTGTATGGACATGTCTACCCGCGACAGCCGGGGATTCTATCCGTCAGCCATATTGCGTCTCGTGTTTCTGTTTCGGCCCCGCGCCCCTATAATGGCTGCCTTTTTCGCCCAATGATTTTGCGGAGCTGGTGATGGCCGAACGTAAGGCGTCTGTCGAGCGCGACACTCTGGAAACCCAGATCAAAGCCTCGATCAACCTTGATGGCACCGGAAAGGCCCGATTTGATATCGGTGTTCCTTTTCTTGAGCACATGCTGGATCAGATCGCCCGTCACGGGTTGATCGACCTGGATATCGAATGCAAGGGCGATCTGCATATCGACGACCACCATACGGTGGAAGACGTCGGTATCACCCTCGGCCAGGCCTTCGCCAAAGCCATCGGCGACAAAAAAGGCATCCGTCGTTACGGCCATGCCTACGTGCCGCTCGATGAAGCGCTGTCGCGTGTGGTGATCGACTTCTCCGGCCGTCCAGGCTTGCAGATGCATGTGCCATACACCCGCGCCACCGTCGGCGGCTTCGACGTTGACCTGTTTCAGGAGTTCTTCCAGGGTTTCGTCAATCACGCATTGGTCAGTGTGCACATCGACAACCTGCGTGGCACCAACACTCACCACCAGATCGAAACCGTGTTCAAGGCTTTCGGCCGCGCGCTGCGCATGGCCGTCGAGCTGGATGAGCGCATGGCCGGGCAGATGCCATCGACCAAAGGCGTTCTGTAATGCAGACGGTTGCAGTGATCGATTACGGCATGGGTAACCTGCACTCGGTGGCCAAGGCCCTTGAGCACGTCGGTGCCGGCAAAGTGCTGATCACCAGCGATGCGGATGTGATCCGCGAAGCCGACCGCGTGGTGTTCCCCGGCGTCGGCGCGATTCGCGATTGCATGGCGGAGATCCGTCGTCTGGGGTTCGACTCGCTGGTGCGTGAAGTCAGTCAGGATCGTCCGTTCCTCGGTATCTGTGTCGGCATGCAAGCCTTGCTCGACACCAGCGAAGAGAACGACGGCGTCGACTGCATCGGCCTGTTTCCGGGGGCGGTGAAGTTCTTCGGCAAAGACCTGCACGAAGACGGCGAACACCTGAAAGTCCCGCACATGGGCTGGAACGAAGTGAAGCAGAAGGTCAGCCACCCGCTGTGGCATGACATTCCGGACATGGCGCGTTTCTACTTCGTGCACAGCTACTACATCGCCGCCGCCAATGCGCGGCAGGTGGTCGGTGGCGGTCATTACGGCGTTGATTTCGCTGCGGCGCTGGCCGATGGCTCGCGTTTCGCTGTGCAGTTCCACCCGGAGAAGAGCCATACCCATGGCCTGCAATTGCTGCAGAACTTCGCCGCGTGGGATGGTCGCTGGTAAATGGCCGTCAAGAAATCCAAACCGCCGATCCTGACCCTCACTCCCGAGCAGGAGAGCGAGGCCAGTCACAAGATCAAGCGGTTCATGGAGGATCGTTTCGAACTTGACCTCGGGTCATTCGAAGCGGCGGAGATTCTTGAGCTGTTTACCCGCGAAATCGCTCCGCATTATTACAACAGGGCGATTTTCGATGTGCAGACCCACCTCAAAGAGCGGTTTGAAAGCATCGAAAGCGACCTGTGGGCGCTCGAGAAAAACTGATTTCCGAGCCAAGCTGAACATTCAAATTTGAAGGTTTGCCAGATGCTGATTATTCCCGCTATCGATCTTAAAGACGGTGCCTGCGTACGTCTGCGCCAGGGCCGCATGGAAGATTCCACAGTGTTCTCCGATGACCCGGTGAGCATGGCTGCCAAGTGGGTGGAGGGCGGTTGCCGTCGTCTGCATCTGGTCGATCTCAATGGCGCGTTCGAAGGCCAGCCAGTCAATGGCGAAGTGGTCACCGCCATCGCCAAGCGCTACCCGAACCTGCCGATCCAGATCGGTGGCGGCATCCGTTCGCTGGAAACCATCGAACACTACGTCAAGGCGGGCGTGAGCTACGTGATCATCGGCACCAAAGCCGTTAAAGATCCGGCGTTCGTCGCTCAAGCCTGCCGAGCGTTCCCGGGCAAGATCATCGTTGGTCTGGACGCCAAAGACGGTTTTGTTGCCACCGATGGCTGGGCTGAAATCAGCACCGTCCAGGTCATCGATCTGGCCAAGCAGTTTGAAGCCGACGGCGTGTCCTCGATCGTTTATACCGACATCGCCAAAGACGGCATGATGCAGGGCTGCAACGTACCGTTTACCGCTGCGCTGGCTGCCGCTACCAAGATCCCGGTGATCGCGTCCGGCGGCATTCACAATCTGGGTGACATCAAGTCGCTGCTCGACGCCAAGGCGCCAGGTATCATCGGCGCCATCACTGGCCGGGCGATCTACGAAGGCACCCTCGACGTCGCCCAAGCGCAAGCTTTCTGCGATTCGTACCAAGGCTGAGGACTGACCATGGCGCTGGCCAAACGCATCATCCCTTGCCTGGACGTGGACAACGGCCGGGTCGTCAAAGGTGTGAAGTTCGAAAACATCCGCGATGCCGGTGACCCGGTGGAAATTGCCCGTCGCTATGACGAGCAGGGTGCCGACGAGATTACCTTTCTCGACATCACCGCCAGCGTCGATGGTCGCGACACCACGCTGCATACCGTCGAACGCATGGCCAGCCAGGTGTTCATCCCGCTGACCGTCGGCGGTGGCGTGCGTACCGTGCAGGACATCCGCAACCTGCTCAACGCCGGTGCCGACAAGGTGTCGATCAATACCGCGGCGGTGTTCAACCCGGAGTTCGTCGGCGAAGCCGCGCAGCATTTCGGCTCGCAGTGCATCGTCGTCGCCATTGACGCCAAGAAGGTTTCTGGCCCGGGTGAAACCCCGCGCTGGGAGATCTTCACCCACGGCGGTCGCAAGCCGACCGGTCTCGACGCGGTCGAGTGGGCGAAGAAAATGGAAGGCCTGGGTGCCGGCGAGATCCTGCTGACCAGCATGGATCAGGACGGCATGAAAAACGGCTTTGACCTCGGCGTGACCCGTGCCATCAGCGATGCACTGGGTATTCCGGTGATCGCTTCCGGCGGCGTCGGCAACCTGCAGCATCTGGCCGACGGCATTATTGAAGGCCACGCCAGCGCGGTGCTGGCGGCGAGTATTTTCCACTTCGGCGAATACACCGTGCAGGAAGCCAAGGCGTATATGGCTCATCGCGCCATCGTGATGCGCTAAGCGCCAAAATCGGTACAGGCCAGTGGACACCATGGCGTACCCAAGGCACTCTTGGGCACGCCATGGATTCCGGTAGCCCGACATGATCAAACGCCTGCTTCTTGTTCTCGCCAGTGCCTCTGTGTTGTTGCTCAGCCCGGCCCGGGCCGAAACCAGTCCTGATACCGATCTGGTGCTTCTCACCGAAAACTTCCCGCCGTACAACATGGCGAAGAACGGCAAGAACTTCGCCCAGGGCGAGAACATCAACGGTATCGCTACCGATATCGTGCGCGAGATGTTCCAGCGTGCCGGCATTACTTACAGCCTGACCCTGCGCTTCCCTTGGGAGCGAGTGTACAAACTGGCGCTGGAAAATCCCGGATACGGTGCCTTCGTGATGGCGCGACTGCCGGATCGCGAGAGGCTCTTCAAATGGGTCGGCCCGATCGGCCCCGACGACTGGATCCTGTTGGCCAAGGCTGACAGCAAGATCACCCTCGAAACGCTCAATGACGCACGCAAGTACAAGATCGGCGCCTACAAGGGCGACGCGATTGCCGAGACGTTGACCAAACAAGGCTTGAAGCCGGTGGTCGTACTGCGCGATCAGGACAACGCCAAGAAGCTGGTCAGCGGCCAGATCGACCTGTGGGCTACGGGTGATCCTGCCGGGCGTTATCTGGCGCGGCAGGATGGTGTGAGCGGACTCAAGACCGTGCTGCGCTTCAACAGTGCGCAGTTGTATCTGGCATTGAACAAAGATGTCTCGGACGAAGTCGTTGCCAGGCTTCAGGCCGCACTGGACCAACTGCGCAAAGAAGGCGTGGTGGACGACATCATGGCGCGGTATCTGTAGCCGTCGGCAATTCTGGCTCGGGTAACAGGGCGGCGGGTTCGTCGTTTGTTGCCTGAGTGTCGATGGTCATTTCCGCTTCTGGTTCCTGCTCGGGAACGACAATGACTTCAGGCTTTTCAGGTACGTACTGGCTGATGTGCAAGCTGTTGCCATCGGTGTAACTGAAACCACTGGTCACCGGTGTGCCATCGGTACGCAGCAGTCTGTAATCGCTCTGAATCAGGTAAATCGCCACGGACTTTTGTTTGTCCACAACCGCTACAACGTCAATGGCGGCTGCGTTGAGCCATTCGTTCGAGTGTATTTCGCACTGGGTGAAATCATGGTTCAGCCTTGCCGAAAACAGGAACGGGTTGGGCAAGTTGGTTTGCCATTGAGCACCAAATTCGACAGAGGTGTTGTAGGTGAATGACCGCAGGCTTCCCGCTCGCTGCGCACGAGGCGCTACCCACCTGAACGTTCTGCTCTCGTTTTCGGCGTTGTGGGCATGGCCGACGAGCAAATACTGATCCGTGCGCTCCAGAAGATACAAAGGCGATCTGCTTAGCTGCTCGAGTGGCGACAGCAACGGGTCTTTTATCGTGAACCACGGAAGTTCGGCGATGTATGTAGGCTGATCCGGTGCCTCCGGCAGGGTCGGTACTTCCCCGCAAAGCAGCGGCGCCACAGGCTTCGGATTGACCTTGATCGGGATCTGCATGCGTAGCGAGTAGACGAGGAAATTCTCGGGTTTTGAGTAACCGGAAAATCCCACAAAGGTGCCGGGGGCCAGGTGGATTTCACCTGTTGCGGCGGTTGGCGGAACGGCATGCCAGGCGCTGATGCTTTGTCGTGCACCGCTCCCCTTGTCGTTCCATGCCAGTTCGCTGGTCGCTGACGCGATCACCAGGTCGGCGCGGACACAACGAACAGCGTTGAACGAAGGTTTTTCGTGGTCGTTTGAACAGACCGAACCCAGCGCCACGTAGCCTTCGGGGGGGATCGGTCGCCAAATCGAGAGGTCTTTCTTCGATCTTGAACCTGCATCTTTCCAGATCAACTCGAAATCGTCGGGGCGGCGCAGTGCCTTGCCTTTGGTGGGGTCAGCGCTGGGTGTGTCAGCTTCGCGAGCCACAACCACCACTCTTTTTCCGTTGATGTTGCCATGGCCGGCAGCGGCGACATCGCCCAAGGGGAAATAGCCTGGCAGTAGATCGGGTGCCGGAGTGGGGTGCCAGAACGCGGCCGGTTTTGTACGCAAACCGGCGGTATCCCAGACACGGAGAAACTCCGTCGTGAAGTTGATCAGAAGGTTATCGATCTTTATGGAGTCAACCTGCCCTGCGGGCGAGGGGATTGGTTCGTGGGTCGTCATAGTCAATCCTGAAAGTAGAAAGGCGACTCAGCGGAGTCGCGACCTGTTGCAGGTCTCACTATCGGGAATTGGGTCAAGTGTCTGGCGGTAACTATGTATTGAGCAACGTATCAGGGTGTTACCGATAAATGCCGTCTTTGCCATGGCCGACCATGGCGCGGTTACTGCGCACACTGATCATCTGCTTGATGTCGATCCACTCGATGCCCTGAGCTGCGAGTTTGGGCAGCTCGCGCTCCAGCACAGCGAGGGTCTGTGGATAAGGGTGGCCGATCATGACGGCCGAGCCCTGCTTGCGGGCCAGGGTGATCGCAGTCTGCAACTGCGTGAAGATCGCCGCTTCAGTGCGTTCGTCATCGAGGAATACATCCCGCGAAACACTCGCCAGATCAATCTTCTGTGCTTGTTGTGCGGCCACTGTCTGCGCGCTGGTGCGACTGTCGACGAAGAATTTGTGCCGGCGCTGCAACTCGCCCATCAACCACGCCATCGCCGCCGGTTGGGATGTCATGCGGCTACCCATGTGGTTATTGATGCCGACCGCGTAAGGGACCTTTTTGAAAGCGGCGTTCAGGCGTTTCTCAAGTTCTTCGATAGGCAGTTCCGGAAGCCAGGCGTAGGGTCCGGTCGCGGGATCCATGGGCATGTGCAGGATAACGATCTTGCCGGCGCGATGGGCTTCGCGGGCAAACTCGGTGGCATGCGGCGTGTCGGGCATGATCGCGGTGGTCACCGGGCCGGGTAGCGCAAGCACACGGCGATCCCGGGGCAGGTTTTGCCCCAGATCGTCGATGATCAGTGTCAGGTAGGCTTTGTGAGGCGTTGAGCTGGCGGGCTCTGCTTGCACAGCGCCCGCCAGACAGCACAACAGGACGAAGACGAAACGCAAAGACATCCTCAACGGCCGGACGTAATGCTCAGGCCTTTGAGCAGGCTCAGGGCCTGGGCCAACTGATAATCGTCATCCTGCGGCATGGCCTTGGCTTTTGTGCCGGATTTGGTCGGTTTGTCGGCGCCGCCGTTACCGTTGCTCAAGTGGCCTTGCAGATCGGCTTCCTTGAAGTAATCGCCATCCGCCTCATTGGTGATCTTCGCCTTGCGCACTTCGATGTCCGGGACGATGCCCTGAGCCTGGATCGAGCGGCCGTTTGGCGTGTAGTACAGGGCAGTGGTGATCTTCAGCGCGCGGTCGTTGTTCAGCGGCAGTACGGTCTGTACCGAACCTTTGCCGAAACTGGTGGTGCCCATGATCACGGCGCGTTTCTGATCCTGCAGCGCGCCGGCGACGATTTCCGAGGCCGAGGCGCTGCCACCGTTGATCAGCACGACCATCGGCACCGCTTCGCTTTCGTCCTTGCCTGTGGCGGAGAAGCGCAGTTCGGAGTTGGCGATCCGGCCTTTGGTGTAGACGATCAGGCCTTTGGTGATGAAGTGGTCGACCACTTCCACCGCCGCCTGCAGCACGCCACCGGGGTTGTTACGCAGGTCAAGAACGATACCGCTGAGCTTCTTGCCATTGTCCTTGCGCATCTTGATCAGGGCCTTGGAAACCTCTTCGCCGGTCTTGACCTGGAATTGGGTGATGCGAATGTAGCCGTAGCCCGATTCCAGCAACTGCGCCTTGACGCTCTTCACTTGAATCACCGCGCGCGCCAGGGTCACGTCGAACGGCGTCCCGCCGTCGCGCACCAGGGTCAGGGTGATTTTCTGGCCGATCTTGCCGCGCATCTTGTCCACGGCTTCGGTCATGGTCTGGCCGCGAGTCGGCTGGCCGTTGATCTTGACGATGAAGTCACCGGCCTTGATACCGGCCTTCGAGGCGGGCGTGTCGTCGATAGGCGAGACGACTTTGATGAAACCGTCTTCGGAACCGACTTCGATACCCAGACCGCCGAATTCGCCGCTGGTGCTTTCCTGCAATTCCGTAAAGTCTTCAGGACCCAGATAGGCGGAGTGCGGATCAAGATTGCTGAGCATGCCCTTGATGGCGTTTTCCAGCAGCGTCTTGTCGTCCACCGGCTCGACATAAGCAGCTTTGATCCGGTCCATGACCTCGGCAAAGGTGCGCAACTCTTCCAGCGGCAGCGGTGCCTTGGAGGTCGCGGCAGTGCCTGCCGGAGCGACGACCGGGGCCGGCTGAGCGGCGAACGCCAGAGGCGCGCCGATCACCAGGGCGATCGTCAGGGCCAGCGAGGTAAGACGGGACAAATGCAGCATGTCGAACGAACTCCTAAAGTTGGTGACTCAACGCCTATCCTTGCGCGCGGCACCATTGCGCCGGATCACTCGGGTGACCCTGCTGACGAATTGCGAAATACAGTGCGGGTGTGTCCTGGCCGCCACTGTTACCCACAGTGGAGATGGACTCACCGGCTTTTACCACGTCGCCGGCCGACTTGAGCAGCGTCTGGTTGTGACCGTAAAGACTCAGAAACCCGTTGCCATGATCAAGGATCACCAGCAGCCCGGCACCGCGCAACCAGTCGGCGAACACCACGCGCCCGCCATGTACGGCATGCACCTGGCTGCCGGCGGAGGCGCTGATCATCACGCCGTCCCATTTGGTGCGGGCATCATCGCCACGGCTTTCACCGAAGCGCGCCAGCAGTCGACCATCAACCGGCCAAGGAAGTTTTCCCCGGGTTGCAGCAAAAGGGCCACCAAAGGTCTCGCCGCGGCTGGACACCAAAGGGCCGGAGGATGATCTGGCGGGTTTGCGTGGGGCATCGCTGTTTTCAGCTTGCGCCTCACGCAAACGCTTTTTTTCCGCTTCCTGCTGGGCGATCAGCGCTTTTTGTCGCGCCTCTTCTGCCTCACGGGCCTGGCGGGCCAAGGTTTCTTCAATGGTTTTAAGGACTTTAGACAGGTCTGCCTGATCTTGCTCGCGAGCGGCGAGTTTCTGATCGCGTGCTTTCACGTCGTCGTTGAGTTTGGCGAGGACTTGCTGGCGCTCCTTGCGGACTTTTTCCAGCGCTTCGCGCTGGGTGTCGAGGCTGCTTTTCTGTACCAGCAACTGCGCTTGTTGCATGGCGATGTCTTTTTCGACACTGGCCAGTTGGCGCAGGGTTTCGTTGAAGTTCTTCAACTGCTCCAGGCGGGCCTGGCTCAGATAATCGTAATAGGTGAGGGTACGGGCGAATTTCTCGGGATTCTGCTGGTTGAGCAGCAGTTTGAGGTATTCCTGGCGACCGTTCTGGTAGGCCGCTCGGGCCTGGATCGCGATCAGTCGCTGCTGTTCAGTGCGCGCGCTCTGGAGTTTTTTTTTCTCCTCATCGAGCCGCTGCAGCTCGGATTCGCTCTTGCGCAGTTCCTTTTGCAGGGCATCGACCTGCTTCTGCAGCTTGCCCATCTCGGTTTCGGTGCCCTTGAGCTCTTTCTGCACGCCGGATTTTTCTTCCTGGAGCTTGCCCAGCAGCTTTTTCAGCTCGGCAATGTCCTGGCGCGTGGCGTCCAGTTGCTGTTGGGTTTGCGCGCGCTCGTCAGCGAAGGCCGTTTGGAGCAGGCATGTCAGAGCAAGGGCGATCAGGACGCGAAGCATAGGGGCGGGCGGTACCAGGGTAAGGGACGGCCTAGTATGCCCGCCCGACGCTGCAAAAAAAACGCCCAATTGGGGCTGTGTGATAACTGGAGCCGATTCGCTATTGAAAATAGCGCAAAACCAATGTGGGAGCGGGCTTGCCCGCTCCCACAGGGGTTTGCGGTGTTTTGTTGTTGAGGGTCAGACCAGAATCGAAGTACCGGTCATTTCAGCCGGTTTTTCCAGGCCCAGCAGTTTCAGCATGGTCGGCGCTACGTCCGCCAGCACGCCGCCTTCACGGACCTTGAGGTCGCGCTTGCCGACATAAATGAACGGCACCGGCTCGGTGGTGTGCGCGGTGTGTGCCTGGTGGGTTTCTTCGTCGGACATTTTTTCGCAGTTGCCGTGGTCGGCAGTGATCAATGCTTCGCCGCCGACCTTTTCCAGCGCTTCGACGATGCGCCCGACGCAGGTGTCCAGGCATTCAACTGCCTTCACCGCCGCGTCGAACACGCCGCTGTGGCCGACCATGTCGCCGTTGGCGTAGTTGACCACGATCACGTCGTAACGCTGGTTTTCGATGGCGTCGACGATGCGATCGGTGACTTGCGGCGCACTCATTTCCGGCTGCAGGTCATATGTGGCGACTTTCGGCGACGGAATCAGGATGCGCTCTTCGCCGGGAAACGGTTCTTCGCGACCGCCGGAGAAGAAGAAGGTCACGTGCGCGTATTTTTCGGTTTCAGCGATGCGCAGTTGGGTTTTACCGTTTTTCGCCAGGTAGTCGCCCAGCACGTTTTCCAGGCTGCCGGGAGCAAAAGCCGACGGTGCCGGGATGCTCGCGGCGTACTGGGTCAGCATCACGAAACCGGCCAGTTCGGGTTGGCGGGCGCGTTCGAATTCCTTGAAATCGTCTTCCACGAACACGCGGGTCAGCTCGCGGGCGCGGTCGGCACGGAAGTTCATGAATACCATCGCGTCGCCGTCTTCGACCTTCACCGGCTCGCCAATGGTGGTGGCTTTGACGAATTCGTCGCTCTCGCCGCGCGCATAAGCCGCTTCCAGGCCTTGTTGAGCGGTCGCGGCGTTGAATTCGCTGTGGCCGTCGACGATCAGGTTGTAGGCCTGGGATACACGATCCCAGCGGTTGTCACGGTCCATGGCGAAGTAGCGGCCGACGATGCTGGCGATGCGTCCCTTGCCGAGCGCTTTGAACGTCGCATCGAGCAGTTCGATCGACGAAGCGGCGCTTTTTGGCGGGGTGTCGCGGCCGTCGAGGAAGGCGTGCAGGTAGATTTTTTCGGCGCCGCGCTTGAAGGCCAGTTCGGCCATGGCGATCAGGTGATCCTGATGGCTGTGTACGCCGCCATCGGACAGCAGGCCCATGAAATGCACGGCTTTGCCGGCGGCCACGGCTTTATCCACAGCGGCGCAGAGGGTCGGGTTCTCGAAGAACTCGCCGTCGCGGATCGATTTGGTCACTCGGGTGAAGTCCTGATACACCACGCGACCGGCGCCGAGGTTCATGTGGCCGACTTCGGAGTTGCCCATCTGGCCGTCCGGCAGGCCGACGTCCATGCCGCTGCCCGAGATCAAACCGTTTGGCACGGTGGCCCACAGGTGATCGAGTACAGGCTTTTTCGCCGCATAAACGGCATTGGATTCGTGGCTGTCACTGTGACCGAAGCCGTCGAGAATCATCAGAACCAAAGGTTTAGGCGTGGTAGTCATGGAATCCACTCGTGGCTAATAAAGAAGGGGGAGATGGAAAAGGGAGTAGGAGTTTAAAGCGAAGTTCCGACGGCGTCACCGCCGGACGGGGTTTGGCCCACCATAGTGGCTGTGTATACTGGCCGACATTTTAACGCCCTGGAACCTCCTTCGATGGTTGCTCACCTGATTGAATTTGCCACTAACCACTACATTCTTGTCGGTATCTTCGTCGTACTGCTGGCTCTGCTGCTGGTGCACACGATGCAGGGCGGCGGTAAAAGCCTGAGCACCGGCGAGCTGACCGCGCTGGTCAATAAAGATGCAGGCGTGGTGGTGGACATCCGTCCGGCGAAAGATTACGCCGCTGGCCATATCGTTGGCGCGATCAACATTCCCCAGGACAAGCTGGTTGCTCGCATCGGCGAGCTGGAAAAACACAAGGCCAAAACCATCATTCTGGTCGACGCACTGGGCCAGACCGCTGGCACCCACGCTCGCGAGCTGATGAAATCCGGCTTCACTGCCGCGAAGCTGTCCGGCGGGATCTCCAGCTGGAAAGGCGACAACCTGCCGCTGGTGAAGTGATATGAGTGAAGTCATCGTCTACTCCAGCGATTACTGCCCTTACTGCTCGCGAGCCAAGTATCTGCTGGCGAACAAAGGTGTGGACTTCAAAGAGATCAAGGTCGATGGCAAGCCGCAGGTGCGCGCCGAAATGACCCAGAAGGCCGGGCGCACGTCCGTGCCGCAGATCTGGATCGGCAGCAAGCACATTGGCGGTTGTGACGATTTGTATGCCCTGGAACGCGCGGGCAAGCTCGACGCGCTGCTCAAGGCCTGAACGGCTGCACCCACGTACAGCACTCCCTAAAGACCCAAGATCGATAAGGATCTGAGATGACTGACCAACAGAACACTGCAGCCAGCGAAGAAGAAACCGCACCGCAATTTTCCTTGCAGCGCATCTACGTACGCGACCTGTCATTCGAAGCCCCGAAAAGCCCGGCGATCTTCCGCCAGCAGTGGGATCCGAGCGTCGGTCTGGATCTGAACACTCGCCAGAAAGAGCTGGAAGGCGATTTTTTTGAAGTCGTGCTGACCCTGTCGGTGACCGTGAAAAACGGCGACGAAGTGGCCTTCATCGCTGAAGTGCAACAGGCCGGTATCTTCCTGATCAAGAACCTGGACCCGGCTTCGATGAGCCACACCCTGGGTGCGTTCTGCCCGAACATCCTGTTCCCGTACGCCCGTGAAACCCTGGACAGCCTGGTGACCCGTGGTTCGTTCCCGGCACTGATGCTGGCTCCGGTGAACTTCGACGCCCTGTACGCGCAAGAGCTGCAGCGCATGCAGGAAAGCGGCGAGGCCCCGACCGTTCAGTAAACGGTTAAGCAACACCCTTGTGGGAGCGGGCTTGCTCGCGAAAGCGGTGTGTCAGGCGACATTGATGTCAGCTGATACGGCCCCTTCGCGAGCAAGCCCGCTCCCACATTTGTTTTGCGGTGTTATTTGAAACCGTTCTGGCGCCAGGCTTCGTACACGGCCACTGCCACGGTGTTGGACAGGTTCAGGCTGCGGCAGCCTTCGCGCATAGGCAGGCGCAGGCGTTGTTCGGTGGGCAGGGCGTCGAGTACCTCTGGCGGCAGGCCACGGCTTTCCGGGCCGAAGATGAACGCATCGCCCGGGACGAACGCGGCATCATGGAATGGCCGCGAACCCTTGGTGGTGAACGCGAACAAGCGTGGATTGCCCAGGCTCTCCAGGCAACTGGCAAGGTCGGCGTGACGTTGCAGCGTGGCATATTCGTGGTAGTCGAGACCGGCCCGGCGCAAGCGCTTGTCGTCCATCTCGAAGCCCAGCGGTTCGATCAAATGCAGGTGGCAGCCGCTGTTGGCGCACAGCCTGATAACGTTGCCGGTATTCGGCGGAATTTCTGGTTGAAAAAGGATGACGTGAAACATGCACGGCTCCGAAGGTAAAGATGACGCGCATTCTACGCCGCAAGCGGACCCGCGTTCGAAACTATTCCCGCGGGTGATCGGTTCGCTGGCGATTGTCGGTTTGATGATCGGTTTGATGATCGGTCGCCTGACCACGCCGGATCCGAGCGTGCTGCAGCAGGTTGACGTCACCGACGATGGCCTGGTGGTGTGGTTCAACAACGAGCCCAAGTTGCACGGCGAGATCGTCGATGGTGCGGTGGCGTTGTTGTTTCAGGCCGAAGGCCGCGCGCAGAAAGGTCAGCTCAAGCTCAATGGCAAAGATGTGAATTGGCGTACGCGAGCAAGTGACGGTGGGCTGCTGCTGACAGTACTGGCGGCGCGGCCGCTGCAAGCAGAATGGGCCGGCAGCAAGTTCGATGACCGCTGGCGGCTGGAGATTCGACTGCACGCGAACTGAGCCGAGGCTTACCGTCCTGCTGGTTCACTCCCACGCTGATTGATGCCGTTTCCTACCACACAAGTCTGCCTTTCCGCTCTTCTTCATCCCCTGTGCGCGCTATCGTGCGCTTCTCTTTCAAACCGGCAGGATGCCGGAACCTTCGTCCCTTGAGCGAAAGCCAAGGGCGAGTTCTTCAAGGATGAAAAACATGCCAGTAAAACCACCTCGCGGTGGCAGTACCCACGTGGATGATCCAGGTAGCTCGAGCCGATCGGTTCAGGCGGACACTTTGCTCCCCGGCCCATCGGGCCGCCGAGGCGCCAATTCGGGTATTTCTCTCGATAATCCTCATCCGCGAGCCGGCTCTTCCGGGGATGCAAGCGTTGATGCCATCCGCCCGGCGCCGGCCGTCGTTGTACACATGGCTCCCGATGACATCCGTCCTCCGGCAGCCGCGCCGCTGCTGGAGAATTACGTGATCAACGCAGGCGTAATGCTTCCGGGTGCCGACAGTAGAGGCATCAGGGTTTTTAACAAGCAAACTTACGTCGATCTGTCAGAGGGCGGCACTGTTCTTGTCGCAATGGATCTGGTCGAGGCAACGGTTCGTGCCCGGTTATCCCGTGAACGGTATGCCTCGGGACCGGAGTTGGTGCGCGACAATGACAGCGGCCTCTGGCATGCGCGCGAGGTGGTTGACTCGACCCTTCGAGCGCAAGTCAAACAATACCTTGCGCAACTGTCTGATCGACAGGCGGATGACTTTGTATCCCGGTTTGGTGACAAGGAGACGGTAGAGGCGGAACTCAAGCGTATTCAATCGGGTTTGCCGCAACTGGAGCGTGAATTAAGCGTCTGGACGGATGCGCTCAAGGATTCTCCCGGCGCTGAGCGCGCTAGTCGACTGTTAATGAGTAGCAAGCTGATTCAACTGTATAAGTGGCAAGGCGACTCTCTCGACCCTTGGGGGCGAGTCTATCGCGGTGGGCGAATGGTGGGCTTCAAGGCGTATATCGATCTGAGTGCATGGCCAATGCAAATGACTCCAGTTTTTTCCACACCGATCAATTCCGTTGTTTCTCTTACTCTGAGAGGTCCTTCGCCGCTGGTCGTTAAGGATTTCTTTGCAGCGTTTCCCAACGTTGAAGTGCTGCGTGCGTCAGGCCAGATGAATGGACTACCTGACGGCGTCGGGATGCTCAAGGCATTGCGAGTCGCTGATCTGAGTGACCCATGGGGCCACATAGCGCCAGCCGATATCGAACAGTTGAAAAAGTTGCCACGCTTGCAGGAGCTGAACCTGGAAGGTCAAACCGTCGGGTACGGTTTTTCGGTGCGCGGTATGGCGCAACTGCGCGTGTTGAAACTAGGTAACACAGGGCTTTTAGACCTGCCCGGCGGACTGAGTGAACTGGCCGTGCGGTCACGGTTAGAGGTACTGGACCTTCAACGAAATCCCTATATACGCAATGCTCCTGACGTTACCGGGATGTCCGAGCTGCGGATATTGGATTTGACGCACACCGGAATCAACCAGTTGCCTGTCGGGCTCGGCGCCGAGAATGGCCCCAAAGGGTTGCAAGTGCTGAAACTTGGCGAGAACGCGCTGCTTGAAACGCCTTCGCTGGAAGGAATGAGCAAGTTGCAGGAGCTCGATCTTTCCAACACCGATATCGACACGTTTCCGGAAGGCATTACGTCTGAAATTCCCCGTACAGTTTTGAATCTCGCGAATAATCGAATCAGATCGATTCCCGAGTCCGTGGAGCTTAGAGCAGGCTTCAATTTAACCGGTAATCCTGTCTCCGACCCGGCGTCCCTGAGGCGATTGATATTCGCCCGTCGGCAAACGGGCACCGATATCTGGTTGGGAGTAGAGAGCGTCGATACGTCGGCGGATCTCTGGCTGCGGCATGTACCGCAAGCGCAAGTGCCAGAGAAGCTGGCGCTTTGGGACAGGTTGAATACCATTTCTGAAAACAACCTGTTCAAACGGATTCGAAATCTGAGCCGTACGCCTGAATTCTTCGTCGAGCGTCAGCTGTTACAGCGCCGGGTCTGGGCGTTCCTTGAACAATTCGAAAAGGCAGGCGCTGTCGAAAAGTCGCGCTTGAGAAGCATCGCAAAGGAGGAGGTCAGTCCCGGACAGATGCTGGACAGGCTGGAAAAGGAGTTAAAGGCGTTTGATCCTGGGCGGCAGAACCACCCCTTGCATCATTTACCCAAGCGTCCGAGGGTCAATTGACCCCGAAACCGGGCCAGCGGTGTAAAAGCGGGAATCCCTGACCTGCCTGTATCAGGGTTCCCAAAAAGGTGGACTTCGCTGTTGGCGTCGGTCCGCTGTAAAGAGGGAACCCCCGGCCTGCCTGTACCAAGGATCCCAAAAGGGTAGGCGCATCCGTTGTGGTATGAGCCCGGTGTAAAGAGGGGAATCCCCGGCCTGCCTGTACCAAGGTCCCCGAAACGGGTGGTGAATCGAATCACCTGTAAGCGATATTGCAGGGGGCGTGCCAGTTTTCAGTATTCGGAAACAAAAAAAGTCCCCAGAAGCATGAAAGCCCCGTAATTCGGGGCTTTCATGCTTCTGCAGCTTGGGGTTTTCAGTTTTTTCTGGGTGTGTTTTGAACAGGTTGCGATGCCCGATCACGGGTCCAAGTGCATTAGGTTGGTGCATGGAGGGCTAAATGTGGGAGCAAGCCCACTCCCACATTGGGTCGTGGCTGATCAGCCTTCGTCTCCCTCATCATCATCCCCACCATCGACCTTCATCCCCAGTTCCTTGATCTTGCGCGTCAGGGTATTACGCCCCCAACCCAGCAACACCGCGGCATCACGACGACGCCCGGCGGTATGTTTCAACGCCGTCTCGATCATGATCCGCTCAAATGCCGGCACCGCGCTGTCGAGCAGGTTCGACTGGCCACGCGCCAACGCCTGATCGGCCCACTGACGCAGGGCTTGCTCCCAGTTGGTCACCGGCGCCGAATCCTGTGGCAAGTTCAGCAGTTCCGGTGGCAGGTCGCTGATGTGCACCTCGCGCCCGGACGCCATGACAGTGATCCAGCGGCAGGTGTTTTCCAGCTGACGCACGTTGCCGCCCCACGGCAGGTTTTTCAGGTATTGCTCGGTCTCGCTTTTCAGCAGTTTCGGCTCGACCGCCAACTCCTGTGCCGCGCGGCTGAGGAAGTGCTTGGCCAGGGTCGGGATGTCTTCGCGACGGTCCGACAGACGCGGGATGTGGATGCGGATCACGTTAAGGCGGTGGAACAAGTCCTCACGGAATTTTCCGGCGTGGACCAGGGTTTCCAGATTCTGGTGGGTCGCGGCGATGATGCGTACGTCGACTTTGACTGGCACATGCCCGCCAACGCGATAGAACTCGCCGTCGGCCAAAACGCGCAGCAGGCGCGTCTGGGTGTCGGCCGGCATGTCGCCGATTTCATCAAGGAACAGCGTGCCGCCGTCGGCCTGTTCGAAACGACCGCGACGAAGGTTGGCCGCGCCGGTGAACGCACCCTTCTCGTGACCGAACAGTTCGGACTCCATCAGATCCTTGGGAATCGCCGCCATGTTCAGCGCGATAAACGGCGAGGTCGCGCGCGGGCTGTGACGGTGCAGGGCGTGGGCCACCAGTTCTTTACCGGTGCCGGATTCGCCGTTGATCAGCACGGTGATGTTGGAGTGGCTCAAGCGGCCGATGGCGCGAAACACTTCCTGCATCGCCGGCGCTTCGCCGATGATTTCCGGGGTGCGGGTCAGCGAAGGAACGACTTCAAGGCCTTGTTGTTCCTGCGCATGCTGATTGGCGCGTTTGACCAGCGATACGGCTTCATCGACGTCGAACGGCTTTGGCAAGTATTCGAACGCGCCGCCCTGATAGGAGGCAACGGCGCTGTCCAGATCGGAGTGAGCGGTCATGATGATGACCGGCAACCGTGGGTGCTGCTCGCGAATCCGCGCCAGCAGATCAAGGCCGCTGGCACCCGGCATGCGGATGTCGGAAATGATCACGTCCGGCTGCTGACGGGCCAGACGACTCATCACGCCGTCGGCGCTGTCGAAACTCTGGGTGGTCATGCCTTCTTGCTGCAGGGCCTTTTCCAGAACCCAACGGATAGAACGGTCGTCATCGACGATCCACACGGTTTCACTACGGCTCATGTCGATGTGGCTCCTTGTTCCAGTGGCAGAAAGATCGAGAACGTGGTGTGGCCTGGATGGCTTTCACACTCGATCAGGCCCTGGTGCTGGCTGATGATGTTCTGGGTAATGGCCAGGCCCAGCCCGGTACCGTCCGGGCGGCCGCTGACCATGGGAAAGAAAATGGTTTCCTGGAGTTCCGCCGCAATGCCCGGGCCGTTATCGATGATCTCGATCTTGGTCACCAGGCGATGGCGGATATGGCCGATGGTGAACTGGCGCATGGCACGGGTGCGCAGGCTGATGCGGCCCAGGCGCAACTCGTTCTGGCTGCTGATCGCCTGCATCGCGTTGCGGACGATGTTCAGCACCGCCTGAATCATTTGTTCGCGGTCGATCAACACGTCCGGAATGCTTGGGTCATAGTCGCGCACCAACGTGATGCAGCCCTGACTTTCGGCTTCAACCAGATGCCCGACGCGCTCCAGGACTTCGTGGACGTTGCACATGGCCAGCGACGGCAGCTTGTTGGAGCCGAGCATGCGGTCGACCAGATTGCGCAGGCGATCGGCCTCTTCAATGATCACATTGGTGTAATCGCGCAGACTGTCTTCCGGCAGCTCGCGCGCCAGCAATTGCGCTGCGCCACGGATGCCGCCCAGAGGGTTCTTGATCTCGTGGGCGAGGCCGCGCACCAGCATCTTGCTGGTTTCCTGCTTGGAAATTTGCGCCTCTTCCTTGGTGATCCGCAGCAAGCGATCACGCGGGTGGACTTCCAGCAGCAGCAGGGTTGCGCCGTTACTGAGGATGGGCGTCACCGCATAATCCACGGTCAAGGTCTGACCGGTGAGGGCGGTGAGCATCGCTTCGCGTTTGGTGAACGGGTGCGCTTGTTCGACCGCCTGGCGCAACGAATTGAGCGCCTCGGTGGATTCGGTGAACAGCTCGCTGATGAACTGGCCATGGCTGCGCTGCCCGCTGATGGCCAGCAGCATCTCCGCGGCCGGGTTCATGTACTCAAGGCGCAATTGGGCATTGAGCAGAATGGTGGCGGTGGTCAGGTTGTCGAGCAGCAAGCGTGGGATTGCGTCGCTAATAGTCATCAAGGCCTCTTTTGGGGGCGGAGCGTGCGCAAGAAACAAGCGTGTTTGGATGGAAAATGCAAAAACCAAACCAAGGCTCCGAAAAGAAGCGTTCAGCCCCTGAAACGGGCGTTTGACGCTCGTTTGCGTGGCGCTTTGCCAGCTCTTGCGGGTACTTTCGAACCAAAATGGGTTGGAAAGTGGGAAGTGTGCAGTTTTTTGCACCAATATAGTGCGCAAAGCACAATGGCGTTAGAAGAAACGCAGGAAGGGGTTTTTCGGCTCTTCAGGTTTGTCTTTCAGCGGACATTCCGGGCGCACACCGTAATCGTCTTTTGTGCAGGGTTTGACCTGGCGTTTCTGTGCCAGCGAAATGCGCAGCATGTGGAAAGGCTGGTTGGCGGTGCGCTCGACGGTGCGGCCCGCGGCATCCAGGATTTCCACCGACAGGTTGTGGCTGCCCCGGTCGATGTTGCTTAGCGGAAAAACCGGGCTGACGCCGGGCTCGCCGGCGGCCTGACCATCCAGCAACAGGCGATATCGATCGCCGGCTTGCAGGCCTGGCTCGTTGGTGACACTGACGATCAATTCGCCGGCGCTGCTGCGGATGGTTGCGTCAGGCTCGGGCACCAGAATACGCAGCATGTCGTAATGAAATGGCGGTTGCTCCGGGGGCTTTTTCGCGGGGGTGATCGGTGCTGCGCCGGTCGGATTGGCGGGCATGCGATTGCTGGTCGCCAATGGAACCTTCCTGGCGTTCCCGCGTGGCTGGTCGGTGTAGACGCGATTGCCTTGGCCATCGACGTAGGTGAACACCTCCGCCGTGGCTTGCAGTGCCGTCAGTGCCAACACAACGATCAGCCATGCGCGGATCATGGCGTGTGCACCCGCTGCACGGTGAAGGTCACTGGAGGGCTCTGCTGAATGATCGTCTGACCATCGATCACCTGCACCGCGAGTCGATGCTCGCCACGATTGATGTTCACCAGTTGCAGGATGGGTACGTTGCTGGGCTGGCCGTAAGGCTCGTCGTCCAGGACCAGCCTGAATTGGTGCGGCGGCTGCAGGCGCGGCTTGATCAACACATTGACGGTGAAGGTGCCGTTGTTGGCGCGCAGGGCTTCTTCGGTGGGCAGGCCGGCGAGTTCGAGAATGTCATAGGCATTGCGCGACGGCTTCGGGTTGTCGGTAGTGGGCGCGGCGGGTGCGCTCGGTGACGGAGGCTCGACTGTGTTGAGCGGCGGCAGGTCAACCGGCTGTGCCTTGACGCCGTCCGGCGAATGATCGCTGTACACCGTGTTGCCGTTGGCATCGGTGTACTTGTAGATCTGCGCGGCGGCGGGAACGGCGATCAGCAGCAGGATGGAGAGAAAGAAGCGACCCATGAAATCGACCGGGAATGAACGCGATGGGTTGCAGCATAGGCCAGGTGCTGCGGTAGGCCCAACCCTGGACATATCCAGAGATTATTTGCCCGCCAAAAATCCCTTGTGGGAGTGGGCTTGCTCGCGAGCGCGGTCGGTCACTGAAGGATATGGTGACTGACAAGACGCCTTCGCGAGCAAGCCCGCTCCAGGGTGGTGCGTCGCCAATGAAATCACGGGCAATAAAAAAGGCCTCCCGAACAGACTGTGTGAAAACCTAGCAATCTGCGCAGCGCTCAATGAAAATGCTCCGTATCGAAAGATACGGAGCATTTTTCGTTATGGCTTACATCCAAGGAGAGTCTCGCAGCCAGACCAGCCTGTTTCC